>JALEVV010000050.1 GCA_022788185.1 Spirochaetales bacterium
GTGAGAACAGGGCCTATGATGATCAGGACTGGCTGAAGACAGAGGATCTGAGATAATACCCGATTCATAATTCAGGACCCGGCGGAAGAATCTGCCGGGTTTTTTGCATTTGCGGCGCATTTCCGTCGAACCTGATTTTCAAATATGATGTTTAAATTTATCCCATAAAGTCTTATCATGTGGGCCATGCGTAAAGATCTTAGAGAAAACTACCTCAGAGGTCTCAGAGGGGGACTTCCCATCGGTATCGGATACTTCGCAGTATCTTTTACACTGGGGATAGTTATGAGAAATGCAGGACTCACTGCCTGGGAAGGGGCACTGATGAGTCTTGTCAACAATACAAGTGCAGGTGAGGCGGCAGGAACGGCCATAATACAGAATGACGGTTCCTACTTCGAGATGGCTCTTTCCCAGCTGGTCATCAACCTCCGATATCTTCTTATGAGTGCAGCCCTGATACTTCATGTGGACAGGAATCTGTCCGTGAAGCACAGGATGCTCATGTCCCTGGACATCACGGATGAGGTTTTCGCCCTTTCCGTACTCCAGCCTAAGCCGCTGTCTCCCTTCTTTTCCTATGGCGTGATGTGCTCCACCATACCGTTCTGGGCAGCCGGAACTGCACTGGGAATCGTCTTCGGCAACATCCTTTCAGCAGACATCGTCAGGGCACTTTCGATCGCACTCTATGCCATGTTCGTAGCGGTCGTCATCCCGCCGTGCAGAAAGAACGTGAAGCTTCTTGCCGTGGTTGCTTCCAGCATGATCCTGAGCTTCATCGCATCCAGGGCGCCGTACATCTCATCCTTAAGTGAGGGAAACAGGATAATCATCCTGACCGTTGTCCTTGGCACGGTCTTTGCTTTACTGTTTCCGCCAAAGGAGGAAGAGCTTTGAAACACAATGTTTACATCTACATATTCATAATGGCGGCAGTCACTTACGTGATAAGGGTACTGCCCCTTGCCGTGTTCAGAAAGCCGATAGAAAACAGGTTCATCCGCTCCTTTCTCTACTACGTTCCCTACGTGACGCTCTCGGTAATGACCTTTCCTGCAATTCTGGAAGCCACCGGAAGCTATACCCTGGGAGCAGTCGGTTTCATAGTCGCGATTCTCTTTTCCCTATATAAGGGATCGCTTCCGCTGGTGGCGGCCGTAAGCTGCCTCAGCGTCTACCTGCTGGAGTTTTTCCTTTGACGCATAACGGGAGTATGTTAAACTTTCACACATGGCACTGATACGCTTTTACAAACCAACTCTAAGAAGAAAGGATATGGATGCAGTCCTCCAGACCATGGTCGATGAGAAGATCGGGCCGGGAGACAGAAGGAAGCTTTTCCTAAGGTCGCTTTGTGAATATCTGGGCCTGAAGGACGGAATCGCACTGAGATCCTATCCCGATGCGATCGGGACGGCCCTGTCCGTACTTAATGCGGAGCCAGGCTCGACCATTGCAGTATCTGTGCTTTCTCCTGAAATCTACAGGACCGTTATCACTGAGAACGGCCTGAAGATGATGCTGCTTGACGTTTCTCCCGATACAGGGTGCATCTCTGCCGATGAGGCGAAGAGGGCTGAGAGCGAAGGCGCTGCTGCAATCCTGCTCCATGAGCCCCTCTCCCAGGTGCCATATGACCTGAAGGATCTGTCCCTTTCCATTCCGTTGATCGAGGACATCACCGAATCCTTCGCATCTTCCTTCGGTCCCTTCAGGGCAGGGTGCCTCGGGGACATTGTAATAGCCGCCTTTGAGGAGGAGTCCATCGTTTCCACTGGAGGCGGTGCCGCCGTGCTTTCCTCTAAGAGCGCATACATTGACAGCGTCAGGAAACATGCCAGAAGATACAATCCCTTTGCTGAGCTTCCTGACCTGAATGCGTCCCTTGGCGTCGTACAGCTCTTAAACATCGACGAGAACCTTAAGAAGAGAAGGGAGCTTTTCAGACTGTTCTCACAGGCCGCCATGAAGAGTGACGTAAAACTCTTCGGGATAAGGAGCCTGGACTTCGAGCCCTCAGGCTTTCATTTTCCGATCATTGCCTCAGGCCGCCCCGATGAGGTAGTCTCCTTTGCGGCCAAATACACCGTTCCGGTGAAAAGATCGTTCACGAACAGCTGCGGGATAAACTATCAGGACAGATTCGATCTCTATCCCAATGCGGTCATCTCGCTCTCCAGGGGAGTTTCCTTCCCCTTATACCCATTCCTTCAGCCAAAGGAAACTGAGGCTGTCATCAAGGTGCTCTCGCACCTTCCGCAATAGGAGGCATCCCATGGAACTTAAAAACGTAGTTGTTATCGCAAACGGCTCCAAGCCTGAGGCTGAGTCAATTGCAGAGGAAATCAGGAACTATCTGGCACTCCACGGGATTCTCACCGATGTCTATGTGACTAAGGACTCCGATGATGACATCCAGCTCTCGATAAAGAGCGATCTCGTTGTGTCCGTCGGAGGGGATGGAACCGTCCTTTACTGTGCCCGTCTCGTTCAGAACCTGGGAATCCCCATTCTGGCGGTGAATCTCGGCACCTTCGGCTACATAACCGAAATAGGAAGAGGTGAGTGGCAGAGTGTCTTTGAGGACATCTTCGGGGACAGGGAGCGGCTCTCAAGACGCCTCATGCTGAGAGTCAGTGTCATGAGAAAGGGTGTCAAGGTCTATCAGGCAACGGGCCTCAATGAGGCGGTTGTTTCCAGTGCGGGTATTTCAAAGGTCGTAAAGCTGGACCTTTCAATAAACAGCACCGTTGCCGGAAGATTCAAGAGTGACGGACTCATCATTGCGACTCCCACCGGTTCCACGGGATATTCCCTGGCGGCCGGAGGACCTATCGTTGACTGTGAGATGTCTGCCTTCATAATCACTCCGATATGCCCGTTCACGCTTTCGAACAGGCCTCTGGTCCTGGGAGGCAGTGAGGTGATAACGATGAATGTTCCCGAAGGCCAGAGGACCGATCTGATGCTGACCGTAGACGGACAGCAGACCTTCGATCTTATGGAAGGCGATGACGTCATAGTCGAGAAGAGCCGTTCGCGTATACTTCTTGTCTCCTCGAACGTCAGAAATTATACGGAAGTGATCAGGGCAAAACTGAACTGGACGGGTGAACTCCATGCTTGAACAGCTTGACATCACCAACTATGTGCTGATCTCACATCTCTCGATCAGCTTCTCTTCCGGACTTTCCGTTTTAAGCGGAGAGACGGGAGCGGGTAAATCCGTGATACTCTCTGCAATTGCGCTCATCCTCGGGGAAAAGGCAAAGGCCGACGTGGTCAGGCGCGGTGAGTCGGAGGCCCACATCAATGCGGTCTTCTCCTATGGGGAGAAGGATGCCGGACTCAGGGCTTTTCTGGAAAGGGAGGACCTGACAGGTGAGGATGACACGATCATCATTTCACGGACGATCAGGGCAGGGGGACGCTCCGTTAACCGCGTCAACTCCCGCATCGTCACCAGGGAGACACTTTCGGCGTTAGGAGCCTACCTTATCGATATCTCATCCCAGGCAGCCCATCAGGGACTTCTGAAAAACGACGTTCAGAGAGTCCTCCTGGACAGGTTCAGCGATGTCCATGCGGAACTTGAAGCTTATGAAAAGGCGTTCAGGGCGTATCAGGCCGCTGAGAGCGAGCTGAATGAGCTTAAGGAAAAGAGCGAGAGGGCAAGGCGGGATTACGATTACTTCTCCTTCTGCCTTGAGGAGCTTGATAAGGCCGATCTGAAGGAAGGAGAGGATGATGTGCTTGGTGCCGAACTGAAGAGGATAAGTCTCAGCGAGGCACTCACCGAGGAGGTGTCTGCCTCCTACTCAATACTTAAGGGAGACATCGGGGAAGGTGCGCTCACGCTGCTTTCCCATGCCCTTTCATCCCTGAACAGGGCATCGTCCAGGGATCCCGGGCTTGATGAGCTGGCCAGACGCCTGGAGTCCTGTGAAATAGAGGCCGAGGACATTGCCGCATCCCTTCGTGACTACCTGTCCTCGCTTACATTCAGCGAACGGGAGCTGGAGGAGAAGAACGCCAGAATGTCCCTTCTGCAGCGCATGAAGAAGAAGTACGGTCCATCCCTTTCCGATGCAATCAAAAAGCGTGAGGAGTTCCGTGAAGCCCTGCTTGCCGTGGACAACGCTGATGAACTTCTCTCTGAAAAGGAAAAGCAGCTGGCAAAGTGCGCATCAGAACTTGAAAGGTGTGCCTCTGCCCTTACTGAAAAAAGAAGAAAGGGTGCTTCGAGACTGGAGGAAAAGACCATTTCCATCCTTAAGAAGCTTTCCATGCAGAGTGCGGAGCTTTCCGTGATGCTTGAGAAGATCCCATACTGTCAGCATGGTCAGGACAAGGTGGAATTCCTAATCAGGGCCAATAAGGGTGAGAAGAGGGGTGCCATCAGGGATGTGGCATCGGGCGGTGAGCTCTCCAGAATCCTTCTGGCCCTCAAGGCGGCCCTCAGTGAGGAGGATGAGACCGGAACACTCATATTCGATGAGGTGGACAGCGGAATAGGCGGAGCCGTCGCCACCGCAGTCGGCGAGGAGATTTCCGCTCTTTCGAAGAGCCATCAGGTGCTTGTCATAACCCATTCTGCCCAGATAGCTGCCAGGGCGGATGTCCACTTCCTCGTTTCAAAGAGGGAGGAGGGTGAGAGAACCTTCTCCGAAGTCAGAAAAATCGACGGTGAGGGGCGCATAAAGGAAATCGCCCGTCTCCTTTCCGGAAAGACGAGCGACAGTGCACTGGTTCATGCCAGGGAATTACTTGAAGTTTAAAGTATCGTAGATCTTTTTCTTCTTCTCTTCACTGACTGCTGACTGCTTCCTGCCTGAGTAGTACTCATAGACCTCATTCTGCAGCGTCTTGCTCTCAGGCTCGAAGCCGAAGCTCCTTACCATATTGAAGAACTCCGTGATGAGATCGGCGAGAGTGTCATCGAGTCCGTTATTCCTAAGATCGTATGCGATTTTGGTTACATCCCTGTTAAGAATCTCAAGAACCGCATTGGTCTCGTTAACACGTCCGTACTTCCTGATGAAGTCCAGAAGGACGGTGAAGTACATTTTCTTTTCTTCCCAGGTGATACTGTCCGGATGGATGGTTGAAAGTGCCTTGAATATCTTCATGGCCAGTCCCAGGTTCTCAAGTATCATCGTCTTCATCGGCAGATACTTGCTGCTCTTAGTGAGAATTGAGAAGTTGTAAAGGGAGTTCACCACCACCTTGATGTCCGACAGCTGGAGTGATGAGGTTGCCCTGTCAACCCAGTTGTCACAGAGACTCAGAACGAGAAGCGGAATGTCCTCCGTCGTGATTTTATATCTCTGACGTGATTCATTGTTTGAACAGAGATAGAGGTTAAGTCCTCCTGACACCGTGGAAGAGGAGAGTATGGTGAAATCATATCTGATCTGGGAGATGACATCGTGGAAGATGATTCTTGCGTTGTCACTGCATTCACTCACGTAGCTGTCAAGGACGAAGCGTCCGTACTTTTTCTCCCAGTCGCTTTCAATGGCAACCACATGGTTGATGTAGAAGAAGATTGAGGCCTCGCACTCTCCGGAAAGGGCCTTGAGCTCTGCCTGGGCAATGCTCATGCCGTCTCCCTGTGCCCTGATGTTGCTCTTTGCCTTCCTGAGCTCGCTGAGGAAGGGCAGCAGCAGGTCTTCCTCGCTGTAGCTCTGGAACATTTTCATGGCATAGAGGGCATAACGGATGTTCTGCCTCGGCTCGATGCCTGAAATGTCATTGAAGAAGAAGCCGCAGCTCGTGAAGGAGAAGTGTCTGTTCTGGATACCGAGAAGCAGTGATGCAACCTCCGTGTCGAAAGCGGGATCAAAGGAATACTTTTCATGGAGGTGGGAAATCAGGGTGGGCATGTCCTCTTTTCCGATGAAGACGGGTGCCACCTCATCGAGTATCATGTCAGGCGTTACCGATGAGCCGAAGATCCTGGTGCACTCGGCGGCGAATATGTCATCTAGCTTTGCCGAGAGATCGGACAGCGCCTTTCTGAGAGGAGTCCTCCACTTCTGGTTCCAGCCTTCCTCTCCTCCGGTGTGGCAGCCGCAGTCCTTGTACCACCTTGATACGCCGTGGGAACAGGACCAGGAGGTTCCCTTTCCCTCCTCACCGCGGTGAAGCACTGCCCTGAGCGTGGGCCGGTGATCGGCAAGATACCTTCCGTAGTTGGTGAATTCGAAATCGTTTCTTTCCTCAACCTTCTTAATGAGTGCGGCCAGTGCCATGTCACCGAAGGGTTCATGGTGGCCGTAGATCTCACCGTCCGTGGCTGTATGAATGAGAGGCTGTCTGTCCGTATTCCTGATATCAAGCAGCATGTCGTAAAGAGAGTCGGCATTTCTCAGCGCATGGCCGAAGCTGATGCTTGAGGCCAGACCCGGGTGGTAGAAGAATCCGGCTATTTCCCGCCCTGTTGTTCCCGAGAGAATGTATGGTTCGGCATACGGGGCAGGGGAGGGTCCCAGCTCATCCATCTGATGAGTCGTCGGGTTCTCAACGGCCCTGCACTGCCATGGGGAGAGGACCACGAACTTTATTCCGCTCTCAGAGAGAATGTCAATGACATCACTGTTGATGGCGGCTTCCGGCAGCCACATGCCCTCAGGCATTCTGCCGAAGCGGTAGATGAAGTCCTCAATTCCCCATTCGATCTGGCGCTTTGCGTCGCTGACCCTGTCGAGGGGGAGGATCGTGTGGTTGTACCCCATGGCCATGCCGTTACCGTGGCCGAGACGCCTGACGCTTTCCCTGTCAGCTTCCACTATCATGTCGTGGAAAATGGGGTGCTTGTCCTTGAGCCACGTCATGATCGTGTGTCCGAAGTTGAAGGAAAGATAACTGTAGTTGTTGGTCAGGCTTTCGATCCGTCCGTCCGGTCCGAGATATCTGGAAAAGGCGTTTGCGCCGTAACATTCATGGCAGATGCGCTCATTCCAGTTGTCAAAGGGAGCAGCGCTCGGCTGCTTTTCGATTATTCCTGTATATGGGTTTTCCCTGGGGGGCTGATAAAAGTGTCCATGTAGGATCAGTGAGGTTTTTGTAGATTCCATAGACAGAAATTTTAACAGAGGGGACACCCACACTCAAGAAAATTCTGAAAATTGTTTTCAATTTAACTGAAAACTATTTTCATTTCCATCGGTGAACCTGCCTGCCGTCAGGGAGACATGCATATATAATGATTAATGACGAAAAATAGTGATATTTCAGTGCATATTTTTGGGCTTTGCCCCTGCCCGGCCGATCCCTTAGGTTGACTATTTTTTAATATTTCTTTAATTTTTAGTGGTTAAGGGGTTGCACATGGTTTTGATCAAGATTGATTCCCTCTCCCAGAAAGAGCTTGAATACATAGCCGGACAGGAAGGGATCGAGGACTTTGACACGCTCTCACGGGATGAGCTCATAGAGGTTCTTAAGGATATCTATGAAGATGAGGATTCGGATACTCCGAATGTTACCGGTGAAAACGTGAACAAGAGATATGTGGCAGGGCTCAGTGACTACCGCGGTGATGTGGACGAGAATGTCCCCAGTCTTCCCGGTGTTGAAGATCTTCCATTGCTCTATCCCGAAACAAGCGTACACATTCTTTCCAAGAACGCATCATGGCTTTACTGCTACTGGTCCGTCGCACCTTCCGATCTTGATCAGTATGATCAGAAGTTCGGTCAGTACGAACTCCTGCTGAGTGTAAACGTCACCGGAAACACTGGCATCGAGAAGTACGAAATCGAAATCGGCCGCGAGGACTCGGAGTGGAACATCAACGTACCTCACACCAACGGAAGCGTTAAGGTCTGCCTCATGCTCAGGAAGGGGGATGCCGCATACCTTCTTGCCGAGAGTGAAACCCTCCCGCTTGTTGACTGCTACTGGCTTAACAATCCCGTAAGGATTCCTGCCGATGAGGGAATCTTCAGAAGATTCCTTGCTCCGATCACGAACAGGGATGGATACCTCATCCCCAGCGAGATCGTTGAGGAGATTATCAACAACGTCAGTAAAGAGGTGGAAAAGATATGATATCGACAGCTAAGGTTAATCTGCTTCTTCATGCGCATCTTCCCTATGTAAGGCACCTTGAATATCCCAGCTTCCTCGAGGAGGACTGGCTGTTCGAGGCACTTCATGAAACTTATATTCCCCTGCTGAGAATCCTTGAGGATCTGGACAGAAGCGGACATGATTTCCGTCTCAGCATCTGCTTTTCACCGACCTTCACGACGATGTGTCTCGATGAACCCCTCCAAGAGAGGTTCGTCACATACCTGAATTCCAGGATCGAACTGGGGGAAAAGGAAGTCGTCAGGGCGAAAAAGGAAGCACCCGAAGTCCTCAAGATCGCAACATTCTACCTGGAGCAGGCAAAGAGCAATCTTGCTTTCTATGAGAACTACGGAAGGAACATCCTGACCGGCTACAGAAAGCTTTCGGAAAAGGGCAGGGTTGAGCTTGTCGCAACAGCCGCAACCAACGCCTATTTCCCGCTCTACAGAAACTATGAGACTGCCATCAGGGCTCAGATCGAGCTCGGTGTAAAGAGCCATATCAGGGTTTTCGGCGAAGCACCCAGAGGCTTCTGGCTTCCCGAGTGCGGCTATTACCCCGGAGTCGAGAACATTCTCTCCGAGTATGGAATCAAGTGGATTCAGCTTCCTTCCCAGTCGGTCATCACGGCCAAGAACAGGCTTGAAAAGGCCGATCACGCACCGACTCTCGTGGGTGACTCACAGATCACAAGCTTCATCCGTGACTGGTCACTTACGAATCTGGTCTGGTCCGATGCCTACGGCTACCCCTGCGATCCCGATTACAGGGAGTTCTACCGCGATATCGGTTACGACCTTCCCATGAGCTACATCCAGCCCTACATCCACGATGACATCAGGGTTTTCACGGGATACAAGTACTGGGCGATCACAAGCCAGACTGCGGTGGAGAAGAAGGTCTATGACTTCACCCGTGCCGAGGCTAAGGTTCAGCTCCATGCCGAGAACTTCCTCTACCACATCCGCCGCCGCGGCATCGCGCTTACCAGCGAGACCGGTGACGAGCCCGTATATACGATCTGCTTCGATGCGGACCTTTTCGGACACAGATGGTTTGAGGGACTCTCCTTCATCAGGCAGATCCTGCTCTCAGATTCCTCTAAGACCGGCATTTCCTTCACGACTCCTTCCGAGTGCCTTGGATACTTCGTCCCGACCGAGCGCGGTTATTTCAATGAGTGCTCCTGGGGTAAGGGCGGATTTTCCGATGTCTGGCTTGACGGCTCCAACGCCTGGATCTACCGCCACACCCATAAGGCAATCGAGAGGATGCAGGAGCTGAGCTTCCGCTTCCCGGCCCAGTCCTCCCTCAAGGCCCGCTTCCTGAATCAGGCTGCCCGTGAGGTGCTGCTGGCAATGGCTTCCGACTGGCCGTACATCATGTATGACAAAACCAGCGTGAACTATGCGGAAAAGAGACTGCGCAACCATTTGGGATCCTTCAACGTGGTCTACTCCAACATGTGCAAGAACGCGGTCAACACGGAGTGGCTGATCAAGGCTGAAAAGCGTAACGCCATCTTCCCCGAGATCGATTACAACATCTTCATTCCGAAGGGAAAGAAGAAATAATTCAATTTTTCTTACCTAATGAAACCACCTAATTAATTTTAGGTGGTTTTTCGTTTTTATTACAAAGTGTCCATGATTATCACCGGCATAATCCCCCAAAAGGTGGGGAATGTGGGCTAGAATGTGGGAAAAAGTGGGTCAAAATCCCAAATTGTGGTGAATCTAATGCTTCTGACCGGTGAGTACATCTGCAAAGTCGATGAGAAGGGGCGTCTTTCGATCCCCTCAAGGCTTCGCACGCTCCTCGGCACCTCCCAGGTAGTCGTTACCAAGGGCTTTGACGGTCAGTGCCTTTCGATGTTCACCCCAGAGTTCTTTGAGAAAACGGTGACGAGTGCAATAAGCGGTGATGACGGTCTTGAGATCCTCAGCCCGGTTGCAAGGAAGTTCACCAGAAAGTTCGTTTCCCCGTCCCAGACACTGGACCTTGATGCGGCAGGCAGGATCAACATCCCGCAGTCGCTGCGTGAATATGCGGATCTTTCGCTTAAGAGCGAGATCCTTGTGGTCGGAATGGGTAAGTTCGTTGAACTCTGGAACAGGGAACGTTATGAGGACCTTGACGGGGACGAGTCGATCTCCGAGCTTGCAGAGCAGCTTAACAGATCCAGAAGGAGCTGAATGTGGAAATATGTCACTATCCGGTGCTTCATGAGGAAGTCCTTGAATATCTGAAACCGGTTTCCGACACACCTGTACTTATTGACTGCACCACAGGAGAGGGCGGTCATACCTCACTCTTCCTGGAGCGTTATGAGAACCTTACCGTCATAGGACTTGACCGGGACAGGGAGATTCAGAAGAAGGCCATAGAGCGCCTGGCCCCCTACGGGGAGAGATTTCAGCCCGTTAACTGCTGGTTCAACGAATACCTCAGGGACCGGGAAAGCGAGAGTGCCGACATGATCCTCTTCGATCTCGGAATCAGTGTTTTCCACTATGTGGAGAGCGAGCGAGGCTTTTCCTTTGCCGCCGACGAGAGACTGGACATGAGGCTAAATGCCGAGCAGGAGCTCAGTGCGGAGGATGTGATAAACATCTATCCGGAAACGGAGCTTGCCGACATCATCTACCGCTACGGTGAGGAGCGCTACAGCCGCAGGATCGCGGAGCGTATCTGCCGGGAACGCCAGGTGAGGAGAATAACAACGGCAAGGCAGCTTGCCGACATAGTAGCTGCGGCAGTGCCCGCAGCCTACCGCCATGGAAGGCTTAACCCCGCCACAAGGACCTTCCAGGCGATAAGGATAGAAGTGAACAGGGAGCTGGACCGCATCGAACCGGCCCTGAAGGAGGCCGTAAGGGTCCTTAAGAAGGGCGGAAGGGTAGGTGTCATCACCTTCCACTCCCTGGAAGACAGAAAGGTGAAGTGGTTCTTCAAGGGCAGGGCCGATGAGGAGGGAGACATAACCATCCTTACAAAAAAGCCCATCTGCCCCTCGGAGAAGGAGACCGGAGAAAATGCTCCGAGCAGGAGCGCAAAGCTGAGAGTTTCGCAGAAGAGGTAGTGAAATGACAGGTGAGAAGGATATCGGAAGATGGTTCACCAAGGCAAACAAGGTTCTGACTCTTTTCATCATACTGTTCATCTTTGTATCCGTTTTCGTGCCGCTTTTTCAGACGGCGGAAAAACACTCTCTTGAGAACAGTATCCGAATGAGTGAGGACCGGGTGGTGATGCTCGAGGAAAGGACGAGGATCCTTGAAAGCGAGATCGCCAGCGCAAAGAGTCCTGAAGCGCTCATCAACAGATCCGTGGTGAAATCAGTAAATTATGAAGAGATCGACCACTCCTCGATCGTGCTTGCGAAAGGGGATGCCGTATGATCTTCAGTGCAAAGGCCTTCGCGGAAGCTGAAGGCCTTACGTGTTTCGGTGACGGCAGGATCGAACGGGCCGTCTTCGATTCCCGTCAGGTCACGCCGCACACAATGTTCATCGCCATCAGGGGAAAGACCTCTGACGGTGCGCTCTACGTGTCCTCTGCACTGAAACTGGGTGCATCCTGCATCCTGACGACGGAAGACCACCGGGATCTGGCAGGTCTGGTGAAAGCCGCAGGGGCTGCCCTGATTCTCTCTCCGGATCCGCTTTCTTCCCTATGCTCCTTCGTCAAAAAGAAGAAAAACTCCATTTCCGGCCTCATTACCGCAGGTGTCACCGGCAGCTGCGGCAAAACGACCACAAAGGAAATGCTCTCCTCGATCCTCTCGGTTCGAGGGGAGTGCGTCAGTACACCCGGTAACCTGAACAGCGAATTCGGACTTCCCTTAAGCATGCTGGGGCTTACCGATACATGCCGCTACTCCGTTTTCGAGTGCGGCGTGGACCATGTGGGTGAAATGGACCGGATGGCAGACATCCTCTCACCGGACCTGACGATAGTCACCAACATCTCAAACAGCCACCTTGAATCCTTCGGCTCGCGCAGTGTCACTGCCAGGGAGAAGGGTAAGCTCGTTAAGGCGGCCGGCTGTGCATTTGTTCCGGCCGACTCTGAATACCTCGATTACTTCAGAACCCTATGCAAAAACGTGGTTCCTGTTAAGAATCCCTTTACCGACGTTACGGTCCATCCCCTCGAGGGCTTTACGGTCACGCTTGGCCGTGAGCGCTTCACCATACCGGTAATCGGAAGGGCAAAACTCATTGATGCCGCCCTTGCCGCCGCAGCTGCAGGAAGCCTTGGCTTCAGGGATTGCGAGATTGCGGAGGGGCTTTCACGGATGAAATCCCTCTTCGGCCGCGGCCGGATAGTGAGGGAGGGCTCCCTATCGATCATTGAGGACTGCTACAACGCCAATATCTCAAGTTCGATCGATGCCATCGACACCCTGAGTTCGATTGAGACCGAACACAGCAAACACATCGTGCTTGCCGACATGAGGGAGCTGGGAAGTGAGAGCGAGGCCTCCCACAGACAGATTGCCTCAGCCCTGAGCCGTGCCGATGTGGACGACATACTTCTCTACGGAAGGGAAGTGAAGACTACCTATGACACGCTCCTCAGCCTCGGTCTTAAGGACAAGGTGTTCTACACCCATGACTTCGATTCCCTCTCCAGGGAGGTGGGACGAAGGGCCCGCGGAGGCGATTACTTCCTTCTGAAGGGAAGCCGCGTCATGGCCCTTGAACGCCTCTATCCCGCATTCAGGGAGGTGTGCTGATTGCTGCCTGTTTTCATCAGCTTCGCATCATCCTTTCTGCTGGTTCCCTGTTTCACCAGGGCCGCACAGAGATACACATCCCCGATGAAGCCTGAACTTGAGGAGCACTCCTTTAAGGCAGGAACCCCCTCATCGGGTTCCTTTGCGATTCTCATCGCCGTGCTTTTTTCCGCCCTTTTCATGAAGTCATCACCATACAGGGGCGTATATGTTCTTGCCGCACTGCTGTTTTCGGCAGTGGGGATAAGCGATGATGTGCTCAAGGTTGTAAGAAAGAGCCCTGACGGACTGAAGAGCCTCACCAAGCTTTTCTTTCAGATTGCCGCTTCAGCAGCGGTTCTTTACCTCATTAAGGAACGGCTTGCCCTCTATCCGGAAGTCCCTTCCCTGATCTGGTACCCGGCCGCACTATTGTACATGCTCCTTTTCACCAACGGAGTGAACATCACGGACGGCCTCGATTCCCTTGCCGTGAAGTGCTCGCTTCCGTTGCTTTTCATGAGTGCATTCCTCTTTGCCTCAGTCAGGGAGGAAGCTCTGGTACTTGCTGCCGCGCTCCTCGGTTTTCTCTGGTACAACGCACCGAGGGCCTCAGTCTTCATGGGGGACGGGGGAAGTCATCTCACCGGAGGTCTCATCGCATTGATCGGGCTGCTTTCAGGCCGTCCCGAAGTAATACTGACGGCAGGACTCATCTTCATTGCCGAGCTCCTGTCCTCCTTCATTCAGATATTCTCCATCCGGGTTTTCAGAAGAAAGGTGTTCCCGATAGCACCCCTGCATCACTGCTTTCAGAAGCAGGGGATGGGAGAGGAAAAAATTACCGACAGGGCAATGATCATATCCTTCCTGTTCGCTCTTCTTTCTGTTACTCTAGTGAAAGGAAGGGTGGTGTGATGAGAGAAGAAAGAATTGCGGATTACAGTGACTACAGGGCTTCGCTTGAACTGAACAGGGACAGAAACGACGGATCGCTTTCTCCCTTCACGTTCATATGCGTCGTTCTTATCCTTACGCTCATGGGAGCGATAACGCTGTACTCGGCAAGCTACCCGGAAGCGATCATGAACGGTCTTCCCCACTGGTACTACATAGCAAGGCAGGGCATGTTTGCCGTCCTTGGACTCATCGTCGCCGTAATCATCGTGATCATTCCGGAAAAGTGGATCAGGCTTTCATCCTATCCGCTGCTTGTCATCTCCCTGTCATCCCTGCTTTTAACGCTCTTCTCTCCATACGGCGTCACCGTGCTCGGGGCTCGAAGGTGGCTTGATCTTCCGCTTCTTCCCCAGTTCCAGCCCAGTGAGATCGTGAAGATCAGCGTCATTATCTTCCTTTCCCACTTCTTCAGTGAGCCCAAGTACAGAAAATACCTTGGCTGGTATTTCGTCATACCCATTCTCATCGTGCTGCTCTTTGCCGCGCTGATCCTTCTTCAGAAGGCATACACTACCACGATCCTATTCCTGCTCACGGCCCTGGTGCTCTTTCTTGCCGGAGGCTATAAGCTCAGGTACATCATAACATTCTGTGCCTTTCTCATCGTGCCGGCACTCTGTTTTCTCTTCAGTGAGAGCTACAGGGTGAAGCGCATCGCATCGTTCATATTCCCCGATCTCGATCCCTCGGGGCTGAACTGGCAGATCAATATGTCCCTTGCCGCCATCAGGGAGGGCGGTATCTTCGGAAAGGGCCTCGGAAACGGATACTATAAGCTCGGTAGCCTTCCCGAGGTTCAGAATGACTTCATCTTCTCCTCCTTTGCAGAGGAGTGCGGACTTGTCGGCGTCTTCATCATGCTGATCCTCTTCGGGCTTTTTGCCCTCCTCGGCATCAGGGCAAGTCAGAGGGAAAGGATCAGGAATCCGTTCTACTCCAACCTGGCACTGGGGATAACCGCCATGATCGTGTTCCAGGTCATGATTAACGTAGCCGTCGTCACGGGGCTCCTGCCTCCGACGGGAATCCCGCTTCCCTTCTTTTCCCAGGGCGGCACCAATCTCTTTGTCGTGATAGCGGAGTGCGGCCTCCTTTACAAGGTGATAAGGCACTCCGTAAGGAGCAGAAATGGGTAAGAGCAGGGCGATGTCGGCACTCATCACACTGCTCGTCCTCTCGCTCCTCATGCTCCTTCTGATGTATTCGCTTTCATACATCCCGCTTTTCACCATCACGTCCATCAGGGTGTACGGAGCCGAGGCGATCAGCGATGCACTCTCAGATGAGATTTCATCGATGTACGGATCAAACCGGTTCTCAGTTGATCTCGGAAGGAAGGAAAGGGTGATCGAATCCTACTCACAGGTGAAAAGCGCCGCACTGAAGTGGAACTTCCCCGATGAGGTGGACGTGTACATCACCGAAACCGATCAGAAGTGTCTCCTGTCCGACGGTACCTCATGCTATCTGATCGAGGACGGAGTCATAACCAGGGTTGATAAGGCAGAGGAAAAGTTTCTTTCCTCCCGCATGACCGTGATAGAGATCCTCCCCGAATATGCATCGTACATGATGAACTACGGCATAAGGGACGAGATTGAGGAGGTCATCTCCCTGGCGGGGCTTGTCAGGGATGAACACGGTCAATTGATAACCCGGATAAAGTATGATAATAACAATGGTGACGGTTTCGGTCAGATGACCCTTTACCTGGACACTCTGTCGGCTCAACTTTTTGTCAAAGAGAGAGTGTCAAAAAACCGTATTAGTGATAGTATTAAAGTGATTGCAAAGGAGGCCGAGAGCGAAGTGACCAGATATACGCGCTCTGATATAATTCGTTATGACTTATACAAAGATGCGCTGGTGAAAAGAACCTCGGCAGGAGAATTGGATTATGGCAAATGACAGGATAATGATGGGACTCGATATCGGGTCAAGCTGGACCAGGGCGGTCATAGGTTCCGTGGGCAGGGAAGGGAACCTCATGATCGACGCTCTCTGCGAGAAGCCCACCGAAGGCGTCAGGAGCGGATCCATAGTCAATATCGAGCAGACCCTCAAGACAATCAATTCAGTCATAAGTGATGCGGAACTCCAGGCAGGCTGTGAGGTCCACTCGGCAATACTCGGCGTCGGCGGTGACCACATTCAGGGTATGCAGTCAGTCGGAGTCGTCGGCATAAACAGCAAGGAACAGGAAATCAGGAAGGATGACATCTACCGCTCCCTTGACGTGGCCCGTGCCCGCGAGCTGCCCCAGGACAGGGAGTTCCTCCACACCCTGGTACAGGATTTCCAGGTGGACAGCAGAAGCGGCATCAAGGATCCGATCGACATGCTCGGCCGCCGTCTGGAGAGCAGGGTGCTCCTGATCACGGGCTCATCCTCCATCTGCCAGAACCAGAGGAAGTGCGTGCAGAGGGCAGGCCTTCAGGTTCAGCGTCTCATGCTCCAGTCCGTTGCCGACAGTGAGGTAGTGCTCTCATCGGAAGACAAGGAGATGGGCACGATAATAATCAACATCGGCTATGGAACTACCAATATGATCGCATACTCAGGCGGAAGTCCGATTTACGCGGGAGGCGTGGCCTTCGGCGGGGACTCGATCACGAGCGATCTTTCATACATACTCAACAAGCCAAAGCAGGTTGCAGAGCAGATAAAGTGCCAGTCAGGCTCATGCTATGTCCCTTCGGTCAACCCTGAGGACATGGTTATAATCCCTCAGGTCGGAGGGCTTCCTTCCATAAGGATGCCCAAGAAGGCCCTGGCCGAGATCATTGAGCCCCGCATGGCAGAGATCTTCACCCTGCTTTCGATGGAGCTTGAGAAGTGTGAGACCAAGGGAAATTACGGCGGCGGAATCGTGCTGGTCGGAGGAGGCGCCCTGCTTTCAGGCGTCACCGACCTTGCCAGTGAAATCTTCCGCATGCCTGCGAGAATAGGTTTCCCGGAGGCAATCGGAGGTCTCGACCGCACCTTCATCGATCCGAGGTATTCAACGGTGCTCGGCCTTATTAAGAGTGAGGCGAAGAAGATCAACAACGCCTCATCCCAGAGCGGCAGGAAGGAGGAGAAATCCTCTCTCGGACAGAAGCTCAGGGGTTTCTTCGGTAAGTTATTTTAGGAGATAGGATATGGGATTCGGAATTTTTGACATTGAAGACACCACAACAGGGGAACAGGCCGTACCGACCATCATCAAGGTCGTGGGAGTCGGCGGTGCAGGCGGAAATGCCGTCAACAGGATGATAGCATCGGGTCTTAAGAAGGTTTCCTTCGTTGCCCTCAATACGGACGTGCAGGCCCTTCAGAGGTCAAATGCCCAGACCCGTATCGCAATCGGTAAGGAGCTCACCGGAGGCCTCGGGGCAGGCGGACAGCCTGAAATCGGTGAGAAGGCCGCAATCGAATCGAAGGAAGAAATCAAGGCCGAGCTTGAGAATACCGACATGGTGTTCATCACTGCAGGAATGGGCGGCGGTACCGGTACCGGAGCTGCCGCAGTCGTTGCCGAGATCGCAAAGAGCTGCAATGCCCTTACCGTTGCAGTCGTTACCACACCCTTTGCCTTTGAGGGCAAGAAGAAGTTCATGCTCGCCCAGGCCGGTATAGAAAAGCTAAGAAAGCAGGTTGATACCCTCATCCTCATCCCGAACCAGTACCTGCTCAAGGTCGTTGAGAACAACACTCCCATCAAGCAGGCCTTCCTCATTGCCGATGACGTTCTCTATCAGGGCGTGCAGGGCATCAGCGAACTCATCACCGAACCCGGTGAGATCAACATCGACTTTGCCGATGTCAAGACAGTCATGAAGGGTAAGGGTGATGCACTCATGGGAATCGGCTTCGGTGAGGGTGCCAACAGGGCCATCGATGCCGCCAAGGAGGCGATCAGCAATCCGCTGCTTGAGAATGCATCCATCGACGGTGCAAAGAGCGTGCTTGTCAACCTGGCAGGCAGTGACAACCTCACCCTCCAGGAGTATCAGGACGTTGTCGAGCTCATCACGGAAAACTGTGCCGAGGATGCCCTCATCATCGCAGGTCAGGCGTTCAATCCTGAGCTCGGTGACAGGATCAAGGTCACGGTCGTCGCAACGGGCTTTGAGCCCAAAACCGACGTGGTCGGAGCAGAGGCTGACACTGAGTCCGCCGTCAGACGCTTCGTCAATAACAGCGAGACCCCGAGGGAGAGTGCCCATATCGACATCAGACAGCCCCAGAAGGAAGCTGTCCAGCAGCCCAAGCCGCAGGCTCCCGCAACCGATGCGGAGGCCATCACGGTCAACAGATGGCAGGATCTCCAGCAGCAGCTCGGAAAGCGCGGTGTCCAGCCCAATGACTACAGCATCCCTGCAGTCATGAGATACCGTCAGGGTGATGATGACCAGAAGTGAGCTTTCACCCACGTCCCGCTTCCTGATAAGGGACTATCTCGATTACCTTGAAAACGAGAGACAGCTGGAAGAAAAGAGCAGGGAGGTATACTCAAGGGAGGTAGCCTCCCTGCTTTGTTATGTTCAGGAGAAGTCACTGGATGTCTCTGACCTCACGATCAGGGAGCTGGAAGCCTTCATGGAGGAGCATACCGCAGGGATGAGGAGCCGTACCAAGGCCAAGGTCTCTTCCGCCATGAGATCCTTTTTCCGCTATCTCGTCAGGGAAAAGATCAGGGATGATGATCCCTCGATCCTGCTGGAGCGGGCAAAGAAGGAGGACTACCTGCCCCACGTGCTTTCTGAAGAGATGGTGGATGAAATCATCAGCGCCTTCAGAAACGAGGAGGGTGATGAACTGCTCAGCTTAAGGGATTATGCCTTCTTTGAGCTCATTTACTCCTGCGGACTGAGAATCAGCGAGGCAGTGTCCCTTCCGTTATCCGCCTATGACAGGGAAGAAAAGACACTTAGGGTGCTCGGTAAGAGAAACAAGGAAAGGATAACCTTCGTGGGCAGCGTTGCCGAAGCAGCCCTCAGCGAATATCTTGACAAGGTCAGGCCCGTCCTGGCTTCGAGAAGGAAGAAGGAATCCGACAGAAGGGTTTCCAGAAACCGGGAGAGTGAGGATGCGCTCTTTCTGGGGCGCCGCGGCTACATGCTGACCCGTCAGGCCATGCATAAGCGTTACCATGAAGTCGTTGAGAGGTACGGCATCGAAGCAACCGTGCACACACTTCGCCACAGCTTTGCAACCCACCTCCTGGCCCATGGGGCCAACATCAGGGAGGTCCAGACCCTGCTCGGACACAGCGACATAAGAACGACCCAGATCTACACCCATCTTGACAGGGATGATCTGTTGTCCGTCTTCGATGAGTTTTCACCCCTCTCATGAGATAACAGGCGGAAAAACATGCGTTTTCCGTTTATTATATGTATGAGAGATACAGTGATGGCACCATGCAATTACCGGCTTTGCTACAATGATCAGTGGAAGCGGGGATACCGCTTCCTTGAGAAGGGAGACAGTGCCTTTCCCTTTGCCGGGGAGTGCCCGGCCCCCGTCTTCATGGGAGTAGGCGAGAGCGTAAGAAGCCATATTGTCCTGGCAGGCGGACCATTTCCCGAGAAGGAGATGATACGGACGATCTCGGATTTCGCTTCCGAAGCCTCCCTCAATGGCTTTGCCCTGACGGTCCGCTCCGTCTTCGGCAGTGAACGGGCAGTCATCGAGGGCGTGCTCAGGACTGATGGAAGGGTAAGGGTCGTGCTCACATCGGGCCTGGACGTGTTCATGTGCTCCTATGGGAACCTGCTTTCAAGGATACTCATCTCGGGCGGCGAAGTGCTTTCTCCCTTTGAACCCGGTGTCAGACCGACTCCTGAGTCAAAGGCCTTTACCGACTCCCTTGTCGCCTTTACCGGGGACATGATTGCCTTCGGCATGTCGAAGAGGGAGAGAAACTGTGCGGTCGAGACCCTGGACCGGGGAGGCGATGTCTTTCTCCACAGAAGCGCGCTCTCATCCGCATACGGGCGGCGCCTTGCCGCGGAGGGGGCTCCCGTAATCGACTCCTTCACTGCCTACATGACACTGAAGGGCATTACACCGGAGGGGTATCTTTTCCGGGACGCTGAAGGCCGGCTTTCTTTTCTTAAGCTCTGATTTGGTGTAGGATTCAGACATGGATAAACGGGATGATTACCTTAAATATCTCAGGGAGGTAAGGGCACTTTCCGAAAACACCCTCACCGCATACGGTGAGGATCTCGATGAGTACTATGCCTACCTGAAGGAGAGGAATCTTGACGAGATGGATGTGACGGTTCACGATGCCCGTGATTACGTCAGGTACCTGAAGGAACGTTATGCCGAGCGGAGCGTGCTGAGGAAGGTCACGAGCGCAAGGACCTATTACACCTATCTTGCCAAACGGGAACTCGTACGGCATAATGTCTTTTCCGACATTTCCCTCAGGGAAAAGGGACTGCACCTGCCGTCCTTCCTGACTGAGGAGGAAGTGAAGAGGCTTCTTTCAATCCCGAGAGAAGACTTTTCCGATGAGAGGGATCACATCCTGTTTCTCTTCATCTACAACAGCGGAGCCCGTATCAGCGAGGCTCTCAGCGTGGATGTGAACCAGCTTGATTTCAGGAAGAGAAGGATATTGATACAGGGTAAGGGGAAGAAGCTCCGCTACCTTTTCTTCAGTGAAAGCACCGCTTCCGAGCTTCGCTCCTATCTGGAAAAAAGGGAAGTGTTTCTCGCAACAAAAGGTAAAAGCGCTGAGAAGGCACTCTTTGTTTCCGAGCGGGGAAACAGGTTGCCATTCAGTTCGGCCCATATTATCTTTGAAAAGTATGCCGCCCTCTGCGGCTTCGATAAGGAATTCACGCCGCACACCCTGCGGCACAGTTTCGCGACCCACCTTCTGGAAAGGGGCGCGGACATAAGGGTGGTACAGGAGCTGCTCGGACATGAAAGCATCGCCACCACCCAGATATACACGCATGTGACGAAGTCGCGTCTCCATGAGACGTATGACAGGGCTCACCCCCATGCGTGACAAAGGAGTTTTACTATGAACGGAACCACAATCTGCTGTGTCAGGAAGGATGGACACATAGCAATCGCCGGGGACGGCCAGGTTACTCAGGGCAACACGGTCGTCAAGGGTAATGCCAGAAAGGTAAGGCGTCTGTATGACAATAAGGTCATTATCGGATTCGCAGGTTCAACTGCGGATGCATTCACCCTCTATGAACTCTTCGAGTCAAAGCTCAAGACCTACGGCGGAGACCTGACCAGGGCCGCGGTAGAGCTGGCAAAGCAGTGGAGGATGGACAAGCAGCTCAGGAATCTTGAGGCGATGATGATCGCATCCGACGGAGTGAAGATGTTCCTCATCTCCGGTGTGGGCGATGTGCTCGAGCCGGAAGGTGACACGCTTGCCATCGGATCGGGCGGAGACTTTGCCAGATCGGCTGCCGAGGCTTACCTCGACAGCAAGGCAGATCTCTCTGCCGAGGAGATTGCGAGACGCAGCGTGAAGATCGCATCCAACATCTGCATCTACACGAATTCAAACATCATAACAGAGGTCATCTGAGACCAATACCCCGAAAGAGGAGTTTACCAATGAAGAAGAAACTGGACGAGATGTTTCCGCGTGAAATAGTGGAAGCACTTGATGAATACATTATCGGTCAGAAGGAAGCGAAGAAGATGATCGCCATCGCGATCCGAAACCGCTCGAGAAGGAAGATGCTTGCGGACGGTATCCGTGAGGAAGTCTCCCCCAAGAACATCATGATGATAGGTCCCACCGGTGTCGGTAAGACCGAGATCGCAAGAAGGATCGCGAAGCTTGCAAATGCTCCCTTCATCAAGATCGAGGCCACGAAGTACACCGAAGTGGGTTATGTCGGACGTGACGTGGAATCAATGGTAAGGGACCTTATGGCCACATCCCTTCAGATGGTCCGTGACGAGATGGCCGCCAGCAAGGAAGAAGAGGTGACGGAGCGTGTGAACACCCGTCTTCTCGATCTCCTGCTTCCCCAGGTCGACCCGGCGGAAGGCCTCATGGAGGAGAGCGTTAACCAGACCAGGGAAAAGTTCAGGGACCTGCTGCTGCGCGGTGTGTTCGATGAGAAGGAAGTGGAGATGAAGGTCAACCCTTCAGCCCGCGTCGAAATCGGCGTCATGGGCAGCGGCAACAGCATGGATGACCTGCAGGAAGCGATGAACAGCATCGGCAATCTCTTCCAGAAGCCCAAGACCAGAAAGGTCAAGATCAAGAGGGCCCGTGAGATTATCAGGGAAGAGGAGATGGACAGGGCCGTCGATCCCGAAAAGGCCGTCGACGAGGCCAAGGTGAGATGCGAGGAGATGGGTATCATCTTCATCGATGAAATCGACAAGATCGCCCAGAGGGGAAATACCGACGGACGCGGCGAGGTATCACGTGAGGGTGTGCAGCGTGACATCCTGCCGATCGTCGAGGGAACCAAGGTCTCGACGAAGTGGGGTGCCATCGACACGACCAACATCCTCTTCATCGCGGCAGGTGCGTTCTCCCTTTCAAAGCCCTCCGACCTCATTCCCGAGCTTCAGGGTCGTTTCCCGATCAGGGTTGAGCTCGCAGACCTCAGTGCCGATGATTTCTACAGAATACTGACTGAGCCCAACAATGCGATCACGAAGCAGTATGCCGCCCTGATCGCAACCGAGGGCGTGAAGCTGGAATTCACCGAAGGGGGACTTAAGCGCATTGCCGAGCTTGCCCATGAGGTCAATCAGACCAATGAGAACATCGGTGCACGCCGTCTCCAGACAGTGATGGAAAAACTCCTGGAAGAGGTCAGCTTCTCGGCTGACCAGCTGGTCGGACAGACAGTCACGATCACACCGGAGTATGTCGATGAGCGTCTTAAGGACATTGCTCAGAGTCAGGATCTTTCCCGCTACATCCTGTAGCGAAGGGAGGGTGTATGGAATACATCACCATTACGGGTGACTCCTATGAAAGTGCAGTCGATGAGGCAAAGAAGAAATACGGCGAGAGGGTGAGGATTCACTCCCGCCGGGACTTTACCGTCGGGGGCGGACTCTTCACCAGAAAGAGAAACCGCTGTGAGATAGTGTGCTACCTGGCTTCAGGCGGAAATACTTCCCAGGAGGCTGTGAGTGACCGGGACCTGCGCGAGTTTGAGAAGGAAGCCCGGACACCCGATCCCTCATCGCTGACTCTTGAGGAAAAGCTTGAGACCGATCTGACAAGAAGAACGAGGGAAGCGGAGAAAACCGTTGACGCCCTCCTGGAGGAAAATGACATCAAGGGTCCCTTCAGGGATAAGGTCACGGATGACTTCAACTACGATGCCCCCGATATTGCCCTGGAGCTTTCCGACAGGATCATATCGGCTGTCTCCATAGACCATCTTTCCCAGGCCCATCCGAAGAAGTACATGGTCTTCATCGGTCCCACCGGGTCCGGTAAGACCACGACTCTTGCCAAGATCGCATATCTGTACAAGAATGTCGGACGCCGGGTGGCGATCATAACCCTGGACAGCTACCGGGTAGGGGCCATAGAGCAGGTGAAGGCATATGGCGATGCCTTCTCCATCCCCGTCCTTCCCGTCTCCGGTGAGGATGAGGTCATCCTGGCCCAGGACCGTCTCAGGGACTTTGATCTCGTCCTTGTCGACACAATGGGAGTAAGCCCCGAGGACGGTGCTCTTAACCTGAAGCTCAAGGGCCTGCTGTCCCTGTTTTCTGAAAAGGAAACTGCCTTCGTGCTCACCCTGGCCGCCAACTTAAAGAGCGAGGACATGATGAAGCAGTACAGGAGCTACGGGGCTTACCCCATTTCCTCACTGATATGCACAAAGCTCGATGAGACTGAATCGATCGGATCGTTTTTAACCTTCCAGTACAGGGCTGGTAAGCCTGTAAGCTTCGTCACCTGCGGACAGAAGGTGCCCCAGGACCTGAAAAAGGCATCCACCACGGTGGTGCTGGAATACTTGAAGGGATTTGGAATAGACGTGAAGCGCCTTGCCGCTCAGTTGAGCTGAACGACGGTCTGCTTTTCACTTCTTATCTTCCCCTGATTTACAAGACCGTTTATCACGGCAGCACATGAGGGAGCCGCCACATTGGCTCCCCAGATGCTGTCTCCCCTGGGGGCTGAGACGGCAAAATAAATAATGTACTTTGGATCATCTGCAGGAACCAGCGCGATGGTGGAGGCAAGGGAGGTCCCGTCCTCATAGCTCTTTGAAACCGGGTTTATGATCTGGGCCGTTCCGGTCTTGGCAGCAACACTGACGCCTTCACATCCAGCCAGCTTTGCAGTCCCGCTTTTTACCGCTTCCTCCATATACGATCTTACGAGTGCGGCAGTTTCCGCAGACATTACCTGATACTCTTTCTTTTCACTTAGATCTGTTACTTTCCCGTCATGGGTCTGCACTGCCTTTACAAGGGAAGGCGTCACAAGCTTTCCGTCATTGGCCAGTGCGGTTGCCGCCGTCACGGTCTGAAGCGCGTTCACGCTTATCTCCTGACCGAAGGCAATCGTTGCCTGGGACCTGTGGGACCAGAGGGAGACGGGTGAAAGATACCCCGCTGTCACTCCGGGAAGGGAAACATCATACTTTTTCGTGAAGCCCAGTGAAGTGAGATACTCCCTGAACGCTTCAGGGTCACTCTGGAGTACCCAGTATGCGATTGCACCGTTACAGCTCTTCGCGATCATCCCCGCTGCATCAACCTCCCCATGCTCCTCATGACAGGTTATGGTGAATGACTTTCCGTCCACGGTAAATGTCTCCTCCCCGTCACAGATGAAGGGGGTGGAGGTATCGATACCCTGCTCGATGCACCAGGCCAGGGTGAAGATCTTGAAGACACTTCCCGGTTCGTAGGTGTAGCTGAGGCACCTGTTCATCCTCTCGTCCTCGCTTGATGAAGAGTACCTGTTCAGGTCATACCAGGGGTATGAGGACATGGCATAAACCTCCCCGTCCTTTGCTCCCATGACCATGGCCATGATGTAGTCCGGATGGTGTGTCTCACTTATTTCCTGCACCTGCACATCCACAAGATACTGGATATCAAGATCAAGGGTGAGCATGATGTCATCCCCGTATGTGATCTCACTGCCGAGTCCGGGGTATGGAAGGAGGGTGCTGTCAAAGGACAGCTCTGCACCCTCAAGTCCCTTGTTCTCACTGTTCACGAACCCGATGACCTGGGATGCGTGGAAGGTGGAGGGGTAGGTCCTGCCGTCGTAGCGCTCAAGATAAATCTTACCCCTGTAAGGTGATGCGTTGATAACCTCCTGAAGCTTTTCAGCTTCCTCCTGTGACAGTCCTCTCCTTATTAACGCAATGGAAGTGTAAGCGGAAGCACTGTCAAGGATATCTGCCTGGGTGACACCCAGATAGGGGGCGATGAAGAGGGCTGCCTCGTTTATGTCCGGGATTTCCTTAAGCCTGAAATAGAGGTTGTACCTTACAGTCTGGATTGCAAGGATCTTTGAGTTCCTGTCCAGAATCTCACCCCTCACCACCATGGGTGAGACCTCCGGGTCATCATAGGTTTTGGACTTGCCGCCTCCTATGACCAGGACTGAGATATGGACGAAAAGCAGTACGAAACCCAGAATCGTTATCAGTAACAGGTAAAAAGAAACGTTCTTGTTGGTATTGGAACTCATCAAAAAGTATATTATTCTTAATACAGAGGTTTGTCAAAAACAAATGGGCAGAGATAGTTACGATGATATGATCAGTCCCGATCCCCGGGGCAGGAGAAACTCAGGATCCTCAAAGGTAGGACTCATAGCGGCATTCTGCGTGCTGCTGTGTCTTGTCGCAGTCGTACTGTACCTGCTGTTTGCTCCTCCCCGTGAAACAACGGTCAAAGAAGCAAAGACTCATGAACCGATAAGTGTTGAGGTTAAGGAGCCCGTCAGAACCGTGGCTGAGGAACCGGCAGTTCCCCAGGAGCCTGAAGAGCCGGAACCTGCAGTCAGCGTACAGCCGGTCGTAAAGGAAAGTGCACCTGCCGACACGGCAGCCCGGGAAATCTCTCAGGCAATAAAGACACAGAGCGCACCTCAGAGCGGCAGACTCTTCTTCACCGATTACATCGTTCAGGAAGGGGAGTCCCTACTGGACATTGCAACCAAACACGGTCTCAAGCCTGAGACCCTCATAAGCGTCAATAAGATCAGGAACGTGGCGGCAGTGACCGCCGGTGTTAAGCTCTCGATCCCTGACAGGGACGGAGTCTACTACACCGTCAAGGACGGTGACATGCTCAGTACCATCGTCCGCCGTTTCGAACTCGACATGTCGTGGAAGGAGCTTCAGGAGCTGAACGGACTCAAGAGTGAGAACATCAGAGTCGGTCAGGAACTCTTCATCCCCGATCCGGTTCAGACAGTCGGAGCCGTATCCGCATCAAGCGTCAGCTTCTCATCCCCTCTTAAGGGTTCAGTTACCGCATCCTATGGACAGTCCAAGGACGGAGTCAACCTCAAGGGAATCTGGATCGGTGCTGCCGCAGGCACACCGGTAACAGCCGCAGCAGGCGGTGCAGTGGTCGATGCCGGAGTCAGCGACGAGCTCGGACGCTTCATCGTCATAAGCCATGATGAAGGCTACAAGACCACATATGCATATCTCGAGAGAGTCGAAGTAAAGGTCGGAAGCGAAGTGGAAAAGGGCGACATCATCGCCTCAGTGGGCCTCTCATCCCTCGTCCCCTCAACCCTCTACTTCCTCATCGAGCAGAGCGGAATAACACTTAACCCCGAATTATTCATCTGACATCAAACCACGAAGGAGCTGCAAGCGTGCAGCTCCTTTGTGTTATATGCCAATAGACCATAACGGAGTGTGTAATATTGCACCGTCCTATGCTCATACTCACACGAGATTATCTGAATACGCTGCATGCAATGCTCAGGGCACACAATGGACTCAATCTGTCTTCTGCTGATCCATTGTAAGAGGTCAGGATTCAGATGTTTCCAGCAAGATGAAATGCTGAGTGTGTGTCTTTGGGGTATTATATGTTATATTATGAGTATATATGTAAAGGAGGTGCTTCTTTTGCCAGAGATTGCTAGATTTTATGGAATCATAATCAAAATGTTTTTTAAACCAAAAGAGCATGAACCAAGTCATGTTCACGCCTTGTATGGAGAGTATGTAGGTACATTCAATATCGTTACCGGAGAAATGATTGAAGGAGATCTTCCATTAAAAGCTCAAAATCTTGTCAGGGAATGGCTGTCACTTTACTCTTCAGAGCTTCAGAGGATGTGGAAAGATCAGGTTATCACAAAACTCCCTCCTCTTGTGTGAGGTTATAATGATTCCTAGAATAAAAAAACTACAGCCCAAAGAAGGCTTCAGACTATTGGTTGAATTTGATGATGGGAAAAGAGTCATATATGATGTCAATTCAGATATTAATGATATTCCCTCTTATCAGGATTTAAGAACAATTAATGGTTTATTCAATTCTGTTCAACTCGATGCTTCCAGAACCTGCGTCTTTTGGACGGATGATATAGATTTACCAAGTGACATTATCTACGAATATGGTGAATCGTTGAACTAAGCCACACTGCCAAGCTTGACGGGATTCACGTGTCAGTATCCTTCACCACCTTGTTCTTTGAGCCTTTCGGTTATGTTTGTCAAAAGTGAATAGGAGAAAAGAAATCAGGAAATCAGTTTTTCTGTCGAGGTTGTCAAGAATTGTGTGCTTATCCCACAGTGATGCCCACCGGAATTCCGATGGGCATCACTTTCATCACTTAAGCTTCAGATTGTAGGTCGTCTTAGTCTGCCACACTTCTCCGGGAAGAAGGTACTTGCCTTTGAGGTCCGGACAGTTGGGAAAGTCGGGACAGAACTCGGTTTCCAGGGCAAAGCCTGAGAATGGACCGAGGGTTCGTCCATCGGGGCTCTTCTCAGTTCTGTGCATCGATGATGCGGTGTAGAACTGCACACCCGGAAGATCGGTGGTGCAGGTGAGTGTCATCGAAGGTGATTCAGCGACTATGGTGCTGTTTTCATTGAGCATGAAGCAGTGATCAAAATAACCGTCACGCTTATCACCTGTCCTGATGGGTTTTCTCAGGTCAAAGTCGGTATCGTCAACGGAAATTATTCCCTTGGGGATTCCTTCGCTGTCAGTGTCAACATAGCTGTCAGCGGGAATCATGATCGTAATGTTCCTGCTGTCATTTTCCTCTAGGGTAAAGTAAACATGGTTAGTCACATTGACTGGAGTCTTCTTATCACTTGTCATAGTGTAGAGAAGCTCAAGATTGCCATCTTCAGTTACAGTGTACTTCAGACTTACATCGATATTGCCTGGAAAGCCGGAGCTTTCAGGGGAGTGGAGGGTGAGTGTTACTGAGTCTTCACTCTGGCTCTTCAGTGACCATTCATGCTTTCCGAAGTTCCTTGCCCCCGAGTGAATAGAGTGAGCACCTCTGTTCCTTTCAACATCGTACCTTACTCCGTCCATGACGAATGATGCATTTCTTATTCTGTTTGCAAATGGACCTACGACCTGGGAGAAGAAACCATTGGTCTTCTCAACCGTGTCATACTCTTCCAGTGTCAGAACACAGTTCCTGCCGTCAACGCTGAATGTCTTTATCATGGCACCGTAGCTGAGGATGACAGCTTCGGTCCTGCCGCTTCTTATAGTGTATTCCTTCATGATTGTTCCTTTTGGGAGTAATCATCTCACAGCAGGTTTTTTCAATCAACCTTTTAGTAATACAATTCTGGTCATGGAATACGCAATGGAAGAGCTTCTGGAGGCTGAAAGGCAGATAGAGTCTACAATATATAAGCTGGAAGCAACGGTCATTACTTTTGAGTCTAAGGACAATGTTTCACGCTGCAAGTCACAGATCATACTGGCAAAGGCATTTACCATTGCCTTGGAGCTTATAAGAGAAAAACTGCATGGCATTTAACCATGCAGTCTTATGTGTTATCAGAAGTTCCTTCCGCAGCAGTTCTTGTACTTCTTTCCGCTGCCGCAGGGGCAGGGATCGTTTCTTCCGATCTTCTGAGTGGTCCTCACGATCGTGTTGTTCTGCTGTGCCTGAGCTGTTATGTGCTCCTCGCGCTTTCTGGGACCGAGTGTGATCTGGGGGCCCTGGGAACGCTGGGGAGTGCGGAGCGTAAACTTTACGGCAATTGCCATGCGGCATATGTTCTCCGTGATCTCATTGAGCATCCTGTCATAGGCATCTCCCGCCTCGTTTTTGTACTCAACAAGCGGATTCTTCTGGGCATAGCTCCTAAGGGAGGCTGCATCCTTAATGTCCTCGAGGGCATCGAGATGGTCGATCCACCTCCTGTCGATGTTCTTGAGGTACATCTGGCGGAGGAACTGGTTGAAGAGCTCCTTCGTGATCTGGTCTTCCTTTGTGTGGATTATTGCGGCGGCTCGCTCATTGATTATATCCGTGACATCGGGCTTTGAGAGCTCTTCTTCCGTAAGGGAGAAGTCTGTTGTAAACTCCCTTAAGAGGGCATCCCTGAGACCGCTGGGATTCTTCTCATTTTCCTTTACGAGGCTGCCCACCAGATCGGAGATGTTCTCAAGCACGCGGGATGAAAGATCCGTATCGGCAAGAATCTCATCACGCTGCTCATAGATGTAGTTCCTCTGTTCGTTAAGGACGTTGTCGTAGTCAAGCAGGCGTTTTCTGATTTCGAAGTTTCTTTCCTCAACCCTGAGCTGAGCCTTTTCGATGGCACCGGTGAGCATCTTGTTTTCAAGGGGTTCTCCGTCCGCCATGCCGAGCTTGCCGACCATGTTCCTGACCGCATCCGAAGCAAAGAGCCTCATCAGCGTGTCATCGAGGGAGACGTAGAAACGGGATGTACCGGGATCTCCCTGACGGCCTGAACGACCTCTCAGCTGGTTGTCGATACGTCTTGATTCATGTCTTTCAGAACCGATGATGTAGAGACCTCCGAGACGCTTTACCTCGTCGTTGGCCTTCTCCCACTCGGGTCTGAGCTCATCCATGGCCTTCTTAAGTTCCTCGGGAGATGCTTCGGTACCGACCTTTTTCAGTGCCAGATGTTCCAGTGATCCACCGAGCTTGATATCGGTACCGCGGCCTGCCATGTTGGTTGAGATGGTGACTGCACCCTTGCTTCCGGCTTCACCGATGATGAAGGCTTCCCTTGCATGGTTCTTTGCATTGAGGACCTCATGCTTTATTCCGGCCCTTCTGAAGAGGGCGGAAAGCACTTCAGACTTCTCAATCGATACGGTACCGATCAGGACGGGCTGTCCGGTTGCATGGATCTTCTTAACTTCCTCGGCGATTGCCAGGAACTTCTGCTTTTCGTCGTAGTAGATGAGATCGGGTAGGTCGACTCTCTTCACAGGTCTGTTAGTGGGAACCACCACGACATCAAGGTCGTAAATCTGCTTGAACTCATTTGCCTCGGTATCGGCGGTACCTGTCATGCCTGAAAGCTTGTCATACATCCTGAAGAAGTTCTGGAACGTGATCGTGGCGAAGGTCTTGCTCTGTGCCTGGATCCTTACGCCTTCCTTGGCTTCAATTGCCTGATGAAGACCGTTGTTGTACCTTCTTCCCGGAAGAATACGGCCGGTGAACTGATCGACGATCTGGACTTCACCGTCCTTCACTACGTAATCGACATCCTTCTCAAAAAGCTTATGGGCGATGACAGCCTCAGTGACATAGTGAATGTACTCGAAGTTTCCGTCATCATAGATGCTTGTGGTGTCTTCACCGTTTTCATCTTTGCTCGTGATCAGGAGGCCCTGCTGCCTCAGAATCCTTTCCAGGTTGGTTATGCCCTGCTTCGTGAAGGTGATGTTCTTGCTCTTTTCATCAATGCGGTAGTCACCCTTTTCATCGAAGGCGGCAACCGCATCCTTATCCATCATCTCAAACTTGGAAAGCTCGTAGTAATCACCGGTTGCGGGATCCTTCTCGCACTCCTTGAGGAAGGGTACTATGCCGTCCGCAGTGCGGACGCTCTTTGAGTCATCCTCAGCCTGACCGGAGATGATGAGAGGCGTTCTTGCCTCATCGATGAGGATCGAGTCGATCTCATCGACGATACAGAAGTGATGTTTGGGCTGGATCTTGTCCTCAAGCCGCCACTTCATGTTGTCACGCAGGTAGTCGAAACCGAATTCGTTATTCGTGCCGTATGTGATGTCGCATGCGTAAGCCTGACGCTTCCTTTCATTGTCCTGGGTGGAAAGGATGACACCGACTGTCAGACCGAGGTATTCATATACGGGTCCCATCCAGTCGCGGTCACGCTCCGCAAGATAGTCGTTGACCGTGACGATGTGAACGCCTTCGCCTGAGAGGGCGTTGAGATAAGCCGCCGGAACGCAGGTAAGGGTCTTTCCTTCACCTGTCTTGAGTTCCAGGATCGAGCCCTGATGCAGTACGATCGCACCCATGATCTGGACATCGTAGTGACGTTCCCCGAGAACTCGCCATGCCGCCTCGCGGGCAATTGCGAAGGCCTTGGGAAGGAGCTGGTCAAGGGTTGTCTTTCCGCTTCTTACCTCTTCCTTCCACTCTGACGTCAGAGCCTTCATCTCATCCTGGGAAAGGCCTTTGGCCCAGTCCGAGTTCTTATTCACGCTCTCGACTATGGGTCTGAGGCGCTTCATGTCTTTATCCTGTTTAGTGCCACCGAAAAGGGCAGCCAATAATCTGTTTGCCATAGGCTTAATAATACAAAAGATTTCCCTACGAGAAAAGACAGGGATAGAAAGACGTGTCAAAAAGAAACAGTTGTTTCTTCTTGACTCACACCTTTGACGGGCCTATATTTGTTTTCATGAAGATTGCCCTGACAGGGGGCGGGACGCTAGGTCACGTCATCCCGGCCCTTACCGTTATGGAAAAAATAAGAGAAGAGGACAAAGATGCCGATTTCCTTTTCATAGGAAGCACGAAGGAAAAGGAAAAAAGTGCGGTCCTCTCCCATGGGATAAGGTTTTATCCCGTTTCCTCAGGTAAGCTCAGACGCTACTTCTCATTTGAAAACCTCACTGACATCTTCAGGATCATGAGGGGCTTCTTCCAGGCCCGGAAGATACTGAAGAAGGAAAGGCCGGACGTCCTCTTCTCAAAAGGGGGCTTTGTGTCCGTACCCGTTGTTGCCGCGGCCCACACTCTGGGAATAAGGTGCATTACCCATGAGTCGGACATGACACTGGGGCTTGCCAACAGGATCAATGCGAAATTCTCAGAGTATGTGTGTCTTGGATTCGATACCGGTGTTTATAAGGACAGCAGGTACATCTTCACCGGAAATCCGGTGAGAAAGGAACTGACCGGGATAAAAAGGATTAAGGGTGAGAGAAAGCTCATCCTGGTCCTTGGTGGCTCCCAGGGGGCAGTGGAGATAAACCGCCTCATATATGACAGCCTTGATGAAATCCTTCCCCTGGCCGATGTCTACCATCAGGCGGGAATTCATGGGGACTTTTCAGTAAAGAGGGAAGGGTACACTCAGGTGGAATTCATAGGTGATGAGCTTCCATCGCTCTTTTCCCGTGCGACGCTATGCATCTCCCGTGCGGGAGCCGGAGCCGTTTCCGAGCTTGGAGGAGCCGGAGTCCCCATGTTCCTCATCCCGCTCGGACGCGGGGCCAGCCGCGGGGACCAGATAGACAATGCTGCCTATGCGGAGGCTTTGGGTAAGGCCTGGGTGCTGAAGGAGGGGAGCTCCTTCATTTCCCAGCTTTCTGATATACTGACTGATGATGAGAGGCTTCTGAAAATGGAAGCTTCCCCCTGGCCGATGGACGGGGATCGAAGCGCAGCGGCCATAGCTGCCCTCATAATGAATAAGGAGAAGAAGTAATGAATACGGTAATACAGATAGGACAGTACTCGATAGGAATAGTTGATCTCGTGATCTTCGCCATCTGCATGATAAGTGCTGTAGTTAGCTGCATCAGGGGTTTTGTGACCGAGTTCTCCCACCTCGGCGGCCTTATCGCAGGCTTTCTCGTGGGAATAATGTTCACATCCACCCTGACCGTAAGACTTGCGGAGGTCATCACCGTCGATCTGCCGCTCTGGGTGCTTGCCCTGATGGCCTTCGTCATCCTCACGCTCATCGGATATCTTGTCATAAGACTGCTGGGAAATGCGGTGGAGACGATAGTCGACAGCTTCCATCTGGGTGCAATCGACAACATCCTCGGTTTCTTCTGGGGTCTGCTTTCAGCGCTCTTCTTCCTTTCTGTAATCACATACGTGCTCTCATTGCAGACGGTCTTCGACCTTTCCGGGCTGTTCTCCTCTTCCGTCTTCATCACAAGGGTCATCGAGCCCATGCTGCCTGAAACCATCTCCGCACTGGAGAGTGTACTCGTCCTATGAGTTTTTCACACCTGATGCTCACACAGCCCGAAGTGGCCGGGCGCCTTTCCAGGGAAGCTGAAAAGGGCATGATCCCGCAGTCCGTCATGATACTGGGAAGTGACTACTCATCCAGAATGACGGCGGCAGTCGAGCTTGCCCTGACCTTCCTTTCGGAGGAGGATGCATATCAGAATCTTGATGTTCAGGATCTCGTTATTCTCTCCAACAGGAATTCCCAGCTCAGAATAAGGGCGCTGCTTTCTGTCTTCAGAAGGTCAAGAAACAGGCGAAGCTGGCTCATGCTGCTTCATGAGACCAGAATCCTGCTGCTTTCATACCATGCCGCGCTGAATGAAAGCGGGGACAAGGAAGCATTCAGGTGTGCCGGAGAGCTTGGGGAACTCATCTACTCCTACAGGGATGATTTCAGTGAGAATGAACTGGATAAGTTCATCCAGAGCTTTGAGAAGCTCTCAGGCAATCTTTTTTCCTCGATGAAGAAGCGCTCCCCGTTTTCAATTGATCAGGTGAGGGACATTCAGGCCTTCCTCCAGCTGGAAAGCGACAGGGGTAAGGCCGTCATCCTCGAAAACATCGAGGATGTCACCGCAGGTGCGATGAACAGCCTTCTCAAGATCCTTGAGGAGCCGCCTAAGGGCGCTCACATCATTCTTGTGAGCCGCGATCCCTCAAGGATTCTGGACACGATTCTCTCAAGAGTGAGAAAGTATGAGCTTCCTCCCATAAGTCAGGAGCTCACCAGACGCTTCATCCTCGATACCTTCACGAAAGAGTGGAACGGAACTCTTGAGGAGTACTTCTATGAGGAAGCCGGATTCGACGGTGAAAAGCTCAAAGCGCTTGCCGCCGGATTTGTCCAGAGATCCTTCGTAAGGAAGGAAAAGCCTTCCTATGAGGAGCTTAATGAGCTAACGGCCTTTCTTGATGAATTTGACACATATCAGCTCTTCATGAAGGCTCTTTATGAGGAGCTGATGAAAATTGCAGTCACCGGCAGAAAGCCCTCTGCCATGAGGGCCGCCGGTACGATAGTATCACTCTGGAGGGATTCTGCGGTCTACAACCAGAACCGTAAGATAATGATTGACAGGGCGGAAAGGGGAATCAGAAATGAGTAACAGGCTTTTGAAGAGGGCACTCAACAGGATTGACCAGGTGCCGAAGAAGGAAGTTGAGAAACTCGTGCGCATGCAGATCGCCGAAGCGGACATGCTTGATGCGATTCTTGAGGAGAGTCCCGTGGGACATCTCCTGGTCAGAAATGGGGTTATAAGGTACGTCAATACATCATTCTGCACCCTGATACCCACCGACCGGCGCTACCTCAGCAAGAATGCAGAGGGGAAGCACATCAAGACCCTTGTCACCGATAAGGAGGTCCTCGATTACCTTCTCACCCTCCCATCCCGGGACCGGGATGAGGAGAAGGAGTTCTGCTTCCAGGTGGGATCCGAGGTCAGGACCATCCTCGTCATGCACCGCAGCGTGGAGACGGAGGAGGGGGACTATCTCGACATCAACTGCCGTGACATTACTGAGGAGAAGCGGAAGGAAGCCAGGCTCAGGAGAAGCGAGTCATTGGCCAGCATGACGACGATGGCGGCGGGAATCGCCCATGAGATAAAAAACCCCCTTGCCGCCATGCAGATTCATCTCCAGCTGCTTCATAAGGCGTTCCAGAAGAAGGGCTCGCTGACCGAGGATGATGCCGAGCGCTATCTTTCCGTGCTTGAGGAGGAGATAGAGCGGCTCAACCGGATAGCAGTCGACTTCCTCTTCGCGGTCCGCCCGATGAACATCGATCTGAAGCTCATCTCACCGGAGAGCGTGCTTTCAGGGCTATATGAATTCATCAGGCCCGAGATCGAGAGCCACGGAATAGAGCTTACCTGGAACGTGGAGCGTTTCCTGCCGAAGCTGAGGCTGGACAGACAGCACATCAATCAGGCGCTTCTGAACATAATCCAGAATGCGATCCATGCAATGGAGAACGGAGGACACCTGGACGTGAACGTGAAGTGTGACGGGGACTTTGTGCTCTTCTCAGTCTCCGATACCGGGTGCGGAATCAGCGAGGAGAATCTCTCAAAGATCTTCGAGCCATACTTCACCACCAAGGCAACCGGAACCGGGCTTGGGCTCACAGTGGTATATAAGATAATAAAGGAACACGGCGGGGACATCTCCGTCGAGAGCACGGTGGGTAAGGGGACTACCTTCCGCATAAGGATTCCCGTGCCCTCCACGGAAAGGGTCCAGCTTGACCATGTTGAGGAGGAGAGCTGATGGCAACCGTACTGATAGTAGATGACGAGAGAAATATCCGTTCCGGGCTTTCCATAGCCTTCGAGGATGAGGATTTCGACACGCTGGAAGCCGAAAACGGCGAGGTGGCGTGGAATATCATAAACAAAAAGAGCGTTGATCTCGTGATCACCGATCTCAGGATGCCGGTGCTTTCCGGCTATGACCTGTTAAAGCGCATCTCCTCCACATTCCCGACCCTGCCTGTCATAGTGCTCACCGGTCATGGCACGATCGAGGATGCGGTTAAGGCAATGCAGGATGGGGCGATAGACTTCTTCACGAAGCCAGTCGATCTGGACCACATCATCCTTACCGCCAGAAAGGCCCTGCAGAACAGTAAGATACTGGAGCAGAACAGAAGGCTTACCGAAGAGATAACCACCCTGAAGCAGAAGGTTCAGGCCCGGGGTACGATTATAGGAAAGAGTGAGAAGCTCACCAAGATGATGAGCCTCATCGAACAGGTGGCCCCGACCAGGGCCTCGGTGCTCGTTACCGGTGAGTCGGGAGTGGGCAAGGAGCTGGTTGCCGATGCACTCCACCGTCTTTCGGACAGAAAGGACGGTCCCTTCATCAAGGTTCACTGTGCCTCACTTTCCTCGAACCTGCTGGAAAGCGAACTCTTCGGACATGAGAAGGGAGCCTTTACAGGCGCCGTTTCCCAGAAGAAGGGACGCTTCGAGCTTGCTGACGGAGGAACTATCTTCCTCGATGAGATCGGTGAAATCGACAGTGCAACCCAGGTAAAGATCCTCAGGGTCCTGCAGGAAAGGGAGTTTGAGCGTGTCGGCGGAACCGAGACCGTAAAGGTGGATGTCAGGATAGTTGCCGCCACCAACCGCGATCTTCTTGAAGAGGTGAAAAAGGGTAATTTCCGGGAGGATCTATATTACCGTCTCAACGTCGTCCACATCGAAGTGCCGCCTCTCAGGGAGCGCAGGGAGGATATCCCACTGTTGATGAGCTCCTTCCTGGAGGAGTTCAACAGGGAGGACAAGAGGGCCATTGAGGGCTTCTCTCCTGCTGCCAGAAAGGCCATGTATGCCTACTCCTGGCCCGGAAACATCCGTCAGCTCAGGAATACGATCGAGTCTGCGGTGGTTACCTGCCGTGGCAAGGTCATCGACACGGGGGACCTTCCCGAACAGATCGTTGCCGAGAACAGGGCAGGGGAGGTTTCCATCAGGCTGGGTGTCACTCTCAGTGAGGCCGAAAGGACCGTGATTATGAGTACCCTCGACTTCTGCGAGGGCAACAAGACAAAGGCCAGCGAGATGCTGGGCATCGGCAGAAAGACCCTCCACAGGAAGCTGGAGGAGTACAACGTGGAAGATAAGACGTGAGTCATGATACCCAGATAGAGGACATTCTCGCAGCCGGAGGACTGCTGGAGCAGTACTTCGGCACCTATGAGGAGCGTCCCGACCAGATAGAGATGTCCCGTCTCGTTATGCGGGCCTTTGATGAGGATGAGGCAGAGGTAATCGAGGCCGGAACCGGAATCGGAAAGAGTTTTGCCTACCTGGCGCCCGCCATCCTGCATTATATGGAAACGGGTGAGAAGACCGTTATCGCCACAAGCACGATAACACTTCAGAAGCAGCTGGTGGACAAGGACATCCCGACCCTGCTTGCCGCCCTCCATGCCGATGTGCGCCATGCCCTTCTGATGGGAAGGTCAAACTACCTGTGCCTCAGAAGATACTACGACAACTCCGTCTCCCAGTCCCTCTTTCAGAGCCTGCCGGACAGTGAGGAAGGAAAACTTGCCGAGTGGGTCCGTACCACGGAGGAAGGCGTTCTGGATGAGCTTACTTCCCTTCCGAAGGAGGTGTCGAGAAGCGACATCGCATGTGACTATGAGCTCTGCTCCGGTTCCAAGTGCCCTTACAACGCAAAGTGCTTCTTCTTCTCCAGCAGGAGAAAGGCTGAAAGCGCCGGTCTCATCGTCACTAACCATCACCTTCTGTTCATGGATGCCAGGAAGAGATTCGAAAACGATGAGGACTACAGTGAGAAGGCGCTGCTTCCTCCCTACGGAAGACTCATCATCGATGAGTGTCACAACAGCGACCGGAATGCGACCAGTCTCTTTACAGTGGAGTTCTCATACAGTGCGTTCTTCTGGGAGTACAGGAAGCTTCTCCAGGTAAAGCACGGAGTGAACGGAAGCACCCTCATAGCCCTTGCCGCCGCCAGGGGAAATGAGAGTGAGGTACTGCCGCTTACCCGGGAGCTGGAGGAAGCGGAGAAGCTGATCAGTGAGCTGAACCGTCAGCTCACACTTTCCCTGAGGGGCAGTGAGCAGAGGGTGGATAAGGGAAACTACGCCCTTTTCATGGGTAAGTACTCCACGCCGCTGCTTGCGATCAAGACGAGCCTCGATGACATTTCCCGGAGACTTGACCGCCTGATCAGGGGTGTTGCCTTCGGCGATGATGAAATCCACATCCAGCAGGGAATCCTTTCCTCAGTCAATGCGTTTTCCTCCATGTCCGACGTGATCAGGGACTTCACGTCCATAAAGGAGTGGAAGGACCGGGTATTCTTCCTTTCCCGGGAAAGAAACCGGGTGAGGGAGGATGTGAAGCTATGCATCGCCCCGATTGAGATCGCGGGAATTCTGAGAGAGTCCCTCTTCTCGAAGCTTCCCACCATAGTATGTCTTTCGGCAACACTGAAGGTTGACAGCGAATTCGACTTCTTCCGCCGTCAGGTCGGCCTCGATGAGCGGGATGTGCTCAGCGCCTGCTACGAGTCCCCCTTCGACTACAGGAGAAACCTCCTGCTTTTAATCGATCAGGGGAGCGTGCTCTACCGCAATGATCAGGAGGAGGCCTACTTCGCCTATGCCACCGAGAGGATAATAAGGGCAGTGGAGGCAAGCGGGGGAGGAGCGCTTGTGCTCTTTACTTCATATAAAATGCTTTCCTATGTGAGCGAGCGGGCGCTGGAACGCCTTAAAGACTTTGACATTCTCATCCAGGACGGAAAACTCAGCCGCTCCCAGCTGCTGAGAAGATTCAGGGATGAGCGGGACAGCGTCCTTTTCGCGACGCAGTCGTTCTGGGAGGGGGTGGACATCCCCGGGGATTCCCTCCGCCTGGTCATCCTGACGAAGCTCCCTTACCCTCAGGTAAACGAGCCCCTCTTCAAAAGCCGCTGCGAGAAGCTGGAGAGTGAAGGTCAGAACTCCTTCATGATGCTCTCCGTGCCCAGCATGCTCATGAAGCTTAAGCAGGGGCTCGGCCGTCTCATCAGGAGTAAGGATGACAAGGGAGTTGCCTACATCCTGGACGGCAGGATGAACCGCAGCCGCGATTACTTCCTCTCCCAGCTTCCCGAGTGCAACTGCCCCGAGGACTTCACCGATGAGGCCCTGGAGAGGAAAATCGAGGATTTCCTCTACTGAGAGGGCACAAAAAATCCGGAGGTGCCGTGCACTTCCGGATAAATCAAAAGAGCTTTAAGCCTTACTCGACGATGGCAAGGATGTCAGAAGCAGCAAGGATGAGATAATCCTCTCCGTCAACCTTGACACTTGTTCCTGCATACTTGTCGTGAAGGACCTTGTCGCCGACCTTGACCTTGATTGCCTCATCATCACCGACAGCCTCAACGACTGCGATCTGGGTCTTTTCCTGACTGGTCTGCGGGATGAAAAGTCCGCTTGCTGTCTTCTCTTCAGTGACAGTGCTCTTCACGAGTACCCTGTCGTTCAAAGGAATGATTTTCATCTTATGTATATCTCCTTGTTTATTATGATCTGAACTGCATTGCTTAATATACTCAAGACCAGTCAAATCGGCAAGGGGAAAAGGCGGGGTGGGAAAAAATCACACACCGTGAGTTTTTTTCCCGTTTCCTGTTGCCGATACGGCAATTGGTATTATATTAGTCTTTATAGAGTCTGATACATATCAATCACCCACGGGGGAGAGCCCCGGGGTTTGGCGGAAGCTGAACCCTGATTGATTAGCCCCAGTGCCTCGCGCACTACG
>JALEVV010000059.1 GCA_022788185.1 Spirochaetales bacterium
TCCTCGATCCCGCACTGCTGCGCCCGGGCAGATTCGACCGTCAGGTACTCGTTGACAAGCCGGACCTGGAGGGAAGGCTCGCAATTCTGAAGATCCACTCATCAAAGCTTCAGCTCGCAGAGGATGTGGACCTCAGGAAGATCGCCCAGGCCTCTGCAGGTCTTGCCGGTGCCGATCTGGCAAACATCTGTAACGAGGCTGCCCTGCTCACTGTCAGAAGGAATAAGGAAAAAGTCTCCCAGCTGGAGTTTGAGGAAGCCATCGAGAAGTCCATCGCCGGTCTGGAGCGGAAGGGCAGGATCATGAACGAATCGGAGCGCCGCCGCGTCGCATACCATGAGACCGGCCATGCGCTGACCGCCTACATGACAAAGGGAGCATCCCCTGTGAGCAAGATTTCCATCGTGCCCCGTGGCTTCGGAGCCCTGGGATATACCCTTCAGTACCCCACTGAGGACAGATTCCTCCTCTCAGAGGAGGAGCTGCTCGGCTCGGTCGACGTGCTGCTCGGCGGCCGTGCCGCGGAGGAAGTCACCTTCAGCGACATCTCCACCGGAGCATCAAACGACATCTCAAGGGCATCTGACCAGGTGAGGAAGATGATCTGTGAATACGGCATGTCGGAGAGGTTCAGGAACCTCACCCTTCCCAAGGCCCAGAGCGGCATAGAGGGAGTGGGCGGCAGCCGTGAATACTCAGAGGATACCCAGAAGTACATCGATGAGGAGAGCGAAAGGCTCATCTCATCAAGGTATGAAAAGGTGCTGGCAAATCTCAGGAAGAACTGGAAGGCCCTCGATGTGATAGCCCGCAGGCTTCTTGAGAATGAAGTAATTGAACAGGAGGAGTTCGAATCTCTTGCAAAAGAGTACGTGATTACTGAATAATACCTGACATGATAAAAACAAAGATAACGGATAAGGAATTACTTGAACATATCGCATCCCTGCCAGAGGAAGGCAGGGATGTATTTCTGCTTTCCGACGGCATGGTCCGCCTCACTGCGGTCAGTGCGACCGAAACCGTTAACCAGATGAGGGCAAACCATAAGACGGGACTGCTGGAAAGCTACGTCCTGGGACAGGCCTACATCGCAGGCCTCCTGCTCACCTCAATGGTAAAGGGCAATGACCGCATCCTCCTTCAGATCGAGTGCGGTGGGCCCATCAAGGGAATAAGCGTCGAAGCCTGGGCATGCGGTGCCGTCAGGGGATACCTGCTTGAGAACCCGATAAAGCTTGACAGGCCGCTTACCACCCTGGACACCTCAATGCTCTACGGTCCCGGCTTCATGACCATATCCAGAATTCTGGAAGGGGCCAAGGAGCCCGTCAGCGGAACTGTCATGCTCCAGAGCGGCAATCTGGCCAACGATCTGGCAGCCTTCTTCCAGGAAAGCGAGCAGACACCCACCCTCTTCTACATCTCCCTGGACTTCGACTCAAAGGGCAGGATCATGGGTGCGGGCGGACTCTTCATACAGGCAATGCCCGGATGTGATGAGGAAGTGCTTTCACGCCTTCAGGACACATGCGGTCACCTGCCCGGACTGGCAAAGGCCATTTCCGGTGGAATGAACATCTCAGACTACGTGGTGAACGCCTTTAAGGATTACTCACCCCGCCTTCTGGAAACAGGACATATCGGCTTCTCATGCCCTTGCTCAAGAGAGCATTTTGAAGGATACTTATCAAGACTGCCGCAGGCTGAAAAAGAGGAGATCCTGAAAGGTACCTTCCCTCTGGAACTCGAGTGCTTTAACTGCGGAAGCGTATACGGTTTTACGAAGAGCGAAACGGAAGCGCTCTTCACGAAGGAGATTAAATGATTTACTTTGCACAGAGCAGCCAGAACCAGGCTGACCTGATTGTAAGGGAGCTGGAAAAGATCGGGGCTGACAGGATCAAGGCCACTGCCTCAGGCGTTCAGTTCTCAGGTTCCCTTGAAACGGGCTACCGTTTCTGTCTTACCACACGCATCGCATCCAGGGTACTTCAGGCCCTTTACTTTGACGAGAGGGTAACAGATCCCGATGAGCTTTATGAGAAGTGCCGGGATATCCCCTGGGAGGAAGTGCTTGACCCGACCGTCACCTTCCAGATCACACAGACGGTTCAGGCGTGCAACTGGGTGAAGAACGCCCACTTTGCCTCACTCAGGGTAAAGGATGCAATAGTCGACCGCATCAGGGAGCATTTCAGCGATGAGAGACCCAACGTCGACACCGAGCACCCCGACAGGACCTTCCACCTCCACATCAAGGGCGAACGCGTCATTATCTATGCCGACTTCTCCGGTGAAGGCCTCTTCAGGAGAGGCTACAGGAAGGACAGTACCGATGCCATACTAAAGGAGCATCTGGCAGCTGCAGTCCTGTACAGAAGTGAGTGGTACAAGACAGTTGAGGACGGCTGCCCCGCTGTCTTCCTCGATCCGTTCTGCGGCTCGGGAACACTGGCCGTTGAAGCGGCCCTCATGGCCCGCGACATCGCCCCCGGTCTCATCAGGAAGGAGCCCTATGCCTTCGAAAAGCTTCCCTCCTTCGATGCTGAGACCTATGAGCGCGTGCTCAGCGAACTCAGCGACAGGGCTGAGGAAGGAAAGAAAAGGGATGTCAGGATTTATGCATCCGATATTTCCAGAACCGCCGTTGAGATCTCAAAGGCAGCTGCCCTTAAGGCAGGTGTCTATGACGACATAACCTTCAGCGTGAAGGATTTCACCAAATTCACAGCAGAGGACGTTCCCTCCGAAACCGGCTGCATCGTGACAGACCCTCCCTACGGCATCAGGATGAACGATGGCCGTGAGGACAGGCTCTACACCGCAATGGGCGAGACCATGCAGAACCTATTCAAGGGCTGGAAGATCTCAATCCTCTCCGGAGACAGCGAGCTTTTGTCCCTCATTGACATGAAGCCTGAGAGGACCAACTCCCTCTACAACGGAGGCATCCTCTGTCAGCTGGCCCACTACAGCGTCTTCTCCGATGCGGAGAAGCAGGAGCTGATCGAGCGTGCCATAAAGCGGAGGGAGGAGCGTCTGGCCCAGCCCCTCAGCGAAGGTGCCCAGATGGCTTACAACCGCCTGAAGAAGAACCTCGATGCCCTAAAGCCCCTCATGGAGGCCCAGGGTGTCACATGCTACAGGATCTACGATGCGGACATGCCCGAGTACTCTGCCGCAATAGACATGTATGAGGGAAAGTGGATCAACCTTCAGGAGTATGCCCCACCCGCAACTATCGAGAAGGAAGCTGCCGAAAGAAGACTTGCCGAGCTCGTGCTTGCAACTGAGCGTGCCACCGGAATCGATCCGGAAAACATCTTCATCAAGCAGAGGAAGGAGCAGAAGGGAAAGGACCAGTACAAAAAGCTTGCCTCCAAGAACAGGTTCTACCTGGCTAAGGAAAACGGCCTCCAGTACCTCGTTAACTTCTCCGACTACCTGGATACGGGTGTCTTCCTCGATCACAGACCCATAAGGAAGTACATCCAGGAAAACAGCAGGAACAAGAGGTTCCTCAACCTCTTCTGCTACACCGGAACCGCATCGCTGAATGCGGCTAAGGGCGGTGCGCTCTCAACGACCAGCGTCGATGCCTCCGCCACCTATCTGGACTGGGCCATGGAAAACTTCAAGCTCAACGGATACTCCACCGATATCGGTAACTTCTTCTACAGAAGCGACTGCATCGACTATCTCTGGGATACCTTTGACCGCTTTGATCTGATCTTCTGCGATCCTCCCACCTTCTCCAACAGCAAGAACAGGGATACCTTTGACGTACAGCGGGATCATGTGAGACTTATCGATGCATGCATGATGCACCTGGAAAAGGGCGGAACCATGATCTTCTCCAACAACTTCAGGCGCTTTAAGCTGGATGAGTACATCACCCAGAAGTACTCGGTTGAGGACATCACGCCTGAGACGATCGGGGATGACTTCAAAAGGGATGAGAGAATCCACAAGTGCTACCTGATCAGACACAAGGTAAAGGTCGATCTGGGAAAGAAACTGGTCGTCAAAGTAAAACAGTGAAACGAAGAAGGCTGCCCGAAGGCAGCCTTCACTCTTTACTTTGCAAGTCCGAACGTGTCGATTATCTCGATGCACTTCATGTACATGCGGGGAATGTGGAACGGGCCCTTGTAGAAGTTGCCCTTGATCCTGGTGGCCAGACTTCCGTCCCTGTGGAAGTATCCGAACCACTCACCGTACTCCCTGTCCACGAACCTGTCGTAGATGTACTTGTTCACTTCCTCAAACTCCGAAAGGTACTTTTCATCTTTAGTTACCGCATAGGCCATAAGCGTTGCGATGGCGGCCTCGCACTGCGGCCACCAGAACTTCATGTCCTGATGATACTCGCTTAAGGGAAGTCCCAGGGCATCCCTGTACTGGATGATTCCTCCGCCGTATTCACCATCCCAGCCAAGGTCCCAGTGCCAGTCCAGCATCTTGAGGCCAAGCTTGATCAGCCTGTCATCATCCTTTTTGATACCTTCGTTCATGATGAACCAGGCACCCTCGATGGCATGTCCGGGATTGATTATCCTTCCGTCATAGTGCTCCTTCATGAACCTGCCGTCCGGTGCCGTAATCTCGAGCACGCACTTCAGGTCATCCCTCACGAAGTAGGTTTCCACTTCGCCAAGAAGCTTTGCCATGTACTCATCACACCACTCTTTCTTCTCCGGATACGCTTCCCTCATCTCGGAAAGCACGTTGAGAAGGATCATGGGACCGCCGAAGGCAATTGAGGGCTCTGTCTCGGGATTGACCTTGGGAATGAGGATTCCAGGAGTCGTCCTGATGTGCTCCACGAACTCAAGCAGCTTAAAAGCCTTGTCCCTGTAGGAAAGATCCCCAGTTATCCTTGAATATGTGGCAAAGCCTATTATCGCAAAGGTCTCACTGAAGAAGTATCTCAGTCTCTTGACCACCGGTCTGCCATCGGATGTAACCTTGAAGAACATCCTTCCGTCGCTGTCAAAGCAGTGTGCCTCGATGAAGTCGATGAGGCTCCTGGCCGCTTCAAGATACTCGGGTTTTTTCTCTATCTGTTCATATGCCGCACAGAACGTCCAGAGCGCCCTGCCCTGAAACCAGACTGACTTATCCGTATCAAGCAGTGAGCCGTCCCTGTCCAGGGCTGTATAGATTCCTCCGTTGACTTTATCCATTCCATGCTCAAGCCAGAATGGCAGAATATTGTCAACAAGTTCCTTCCTGTATGATTCCCTTAATGCCGCAAAATCCATTGTTATCACTTTTCTCCTTATTTCTGAATTATGAACTTGTATTCAGGTTTTTTCCAGCTAAAAATTCATAAAGCCCAAAATAATTTCCAGGGGGAATTCCATCCGTCTTTTTCCGCGACAGTGTCCAAATCCCCCCACTTTCGGCCTTGTGTTCGTTTTTTTTCTGGATTAAAATCATTCTCGTAATGAAAAAAACCAATCCCCTAATCGAAACCATCATAGAGACAATATCGCAGAGAATTCTTTCAGGAGAGTACCCGGGAGGCTATAAATTATCCGAAAATTCGATATCACAGGAGTTTGAATGCTCCCGCACGCCCGTGCGTGAGGCGTTCAAGGCCCTGGAACAGAATTCCCTGGTCCAGATCATCGCCCACTCCGGCACTTATGTGAAGACCTTCACCGACGAGGAGAACCGGGAGATCACGGAAATAAGGGCATATCTCGAGTCCCTGGCCTTCCGCCTTGCCGCAGAGAATCAGGCTGATACCAACAGACTGCAGACCCATCTTGTGGAGATGGAGGAGAGCCTTTCATCGGACAATCCCGATTTCACCCGTTACGGTAAGGCTCACTATGCCTTTCATCAGGAAATTGTCCGTCTTTCCCAGAATGCCCTGCTCATCAGCATGTATGATAACCTCCATCTGAACAGTGCGACTGCCCTGATCTACAAGACAATGAACCCGGAGGAGATCAGGACGACCATCGAGGAACATGCCCTTATCTACACCTATCTCAGGTACCATGATGCCGAACGCGGATCAGAGTTCATGATGAACCACCTCTGGAAGAAGAGAAACAGGCTTCTCGAAGCCGGAAAGGAAAACTGATAACAACACAGTCTTATAGACCTCAGACAGACTGCCGCACCATGGCAGTCTGTTTCTTTTTCACCCGCTCTGAATTGGGTATTGACAAAAAGCGAACATTTGTTCTCTAATGATGAAGCAAAGGAGAACATCCGTTCGCTTATGAAAGGAACCAGAGAAAAAATACTTGATGAAGCCCTTACCCTCTTTTCAGAAAAGGGGTTTGAGGGAACGACAGTCAGAGACATTGCCTCTGCCGTAGGAATAACTGCCAGCTCGCTCTACAAGCACTTTGAATCGAAGGATGCCATCTTTGAGGCGATCTTTTCCGAGATGAAGGAGCGCTATGACAGGGAGTCTGGAAAGGATGAGATTCACATCACGAGGGACAGGGAGAGCGACTTTTCACACTTCTCAGCCCTCTCCCCCGAAGCACTTGCCGACTCTGTCGTCAGGATGCTCGCCTACTCCATCGATGATCCGTATGTATCAAATGTGAGAAAGCTCCTGACCATCGAGCAGTTCAGGAATCCTAAACTTGCAGCGCTCTATGACGAAAGGTACGTGAAGCGGATGTGGGATTACCACATCACTCTGTTCCGGAACTTTGAGAAGCTCGGTCACCATTTCGGTTCGGATATCGAAATGGCCGCACTTCAGTATACAGCCCCGATCTTCACGCTCCTCGGCATTGCTGACAGACAGAGCGAAAGGCGTGACGAGTGTCTTGAACTGATAAGGCGCCATGTCATCAGCTTCTTTGAAACACATCAGGGAGGAAACAAATGAGATCAAGATGGAAGAAAACCTCACTGGCCCTGCTCTTCTGGGATCTCTTCATAGGGCTCGGTGCGCTTTACGGAGCGGCAATGATGGAGCTTGCACCGGACGGTCACCTGCTTCGCATGGAATCACTTCTTCCATACTTTCAGGTACTGCCGCTTGCAGAGTATCTCTATCAGGATTACGTCTTTCCGGGAATGGCGCTCTTTCTCGTAAACTGCGTTCCCAACCTGATCGCCTCCGTACTCCTTATAAGAAGAAAGAAAGCCGGAATAATACTCAGCATGGTATGCAGCATGCTGCTCAATGCGTGGATAGTGATCCAGCTTGTGATATTTCCCTCAAATTTTCTTTCCAACAGCTACTTTGTCTTCAGCTTCATACAGTTCTTCACTGCCTATGCAGCCCTTGTCTTTTACTCTCAGGAACACAATGTGATCGACAGGGATGCCTACCGGAATGCGGGAAAGGACAGGACCAGGGCCGTCGTCTATTTCTCCCGTCTCGGAACAACGGAGAGGATCGCCTACGAGGAAGCGGACAGGACGGGAGCTGTCATAATAAAGCTTGAAAGCACCGAAAGAACCGAAGGCACACTGGGCTTCTGGTGGTGCGGCCGCTTTGCAATGCACCGCTGGCCCATGCCGATAAAACCGGTAGATGTCTCCGCCTTCGATGAAGTGACTATATGCACGCCGATGTGGGTATTCCACATCTCTGCCCCTGTCCGTCAGTTCTGTATTGACAACAGGGGTAAGATTAAGAAGGTGAACTTCATACTCACTCACTTCCAGCCCGTATCATACAGGGGAGCAGTTAAGGAAATGGAAAATCTTCTCGGCATCAGGCACACGAGTGCATCAAGCTATGGCACCAGACTGGGAAAAACCAGGGAACGCTGGTTCTGACTTGACCTTAGTACCAGGATAATCTATTCTCATTATTAGCATATGCCAATAACACGGAGGACAAATGGCAAGACCGCCTAAAGCCAGACAGGTTTCCATCCTGCCGGACAACTTCTGCTTCTGCCCAGTGGAACGAAGCGGGAAGACACCGGTGACACTGACGCTGGATGAATTTGAAACGGTCCGGCTCATCGACCATCAGGGTCTGAGTCAGGAGGAAGCTGCTTCTGAAATGAACGTCTCTCGCCAGTCTGTCCAGCTGATTTACTCTTCGGCCAGGAAGAAGCTCGCATCGGCCCTGGTGGAAGGCAGGACGATCATGATCGGGGGCGGGAATGTCTGCTTTGCCGACCGGACCGGAAGTTATGGCATCAATGCCAAAGGAGATGACACGATGAGAATAGCGGTAACTTATGAAGACGGCATGATCTTCCAGCACTTCGGACACACTGAGAGCTTCAAGCTCTATGATGTGGAGGACGGAAAGATAAAGGACTCCAGGGTAGTCGGAACTGACGGACAGGGACACGGTGCCCTTGCAACCCTCCTGAACGGTCTTGATGTCGACGTCCTTATCTGCGGCGGTATCGGTGGAGGCGCTCAGATGGCCCTTGCCCAGGCTGGAATCCAGCTCTTCGGAGGTGTATCGGGCAATGCTGATGCAGCTGTAGAGGCACTTGTCAAAGGCGAGCTTGAGTACAACCCCAACGTGATGTGCTCCCACCATCATCACGGTGAAGGCCACACATGCGGCCACCATGAAGGACACTCCTGCTCTCACCATGGCGGATGCGGTCATCACGAATAAGAATATCGGAGTCTGAAGTGAAATTCAGGCTCCTTTTCTTTACCGTAAACTTCCAAAGAAAGAAGGATTCCCGCTCCCAGCCCTGTCAGGTGGATTGATTCCGTTCCCATCTGTAACTGAGGCTTTATGCGTGATATCATTAGCCCATGATCAACGTTAACAATGACTGGCAGCCTCTCTTTGATGAGGAGCAGGTAAAGCCATATTATCTTGCCTTAAGACAGTTTCTCATCGGAGAGTACCGATCAAAGACGATATATCCTCCGATGCATGAGATATTCACTGCGTTTAAGCTCTGTCCCTTTGCTGAAACGAAAGTCATCATTGTAGGCCAGGATCCATACCATGAGGAAGGTCAGGCAATGGGACTGTCCTTCTCCGTCAGGGAGGGAACTGATGAGCCCCCTTCACTGAGAAATATCAGGGAGGAAATCAGAAGTGAGGATGTGGAACAGGGAGATTGGTCATCGGATCTTTCCCGGTGGGCAAGACAGGGAGTACTGCTTCTGAACAGCACGCTCACGGTTCAGGCTCACAGGGCCGCATCCCATGCAGGAAAGGGATGGGAAGAATTCACGAACAGGGCCATAATTGAGCTCGGACGGGACGAAAGGCCCAAGGTCTTCATGCTCTGGGGCTCATATGCCAGGAGCAAGAAGACTCTCATCGAGAGCAGAAATCACCTTATTCTTGAGACCGTCCATCCCAGTCCCCTGTCAGCGTACAGAGGTTTCTTCGGCTGCGGCCACTTTAAGAAGTGCAATGACTTTCTTGAATCAACGGGACAGAAGAGGATTATCTGGTAATTTATTATCCATATTTCTTTCCATTGTTGACACTTAAAGAAAGATTTTCAGCGGTCCCGCAGTCCTATCCTGCCTTTTCTCCGGCTGTTTATTCCTGTCTCCTTTATCCAGCCAAAAAGGAAAACCGATATTTTCTGTTTATTATATTCAGAGACATAATAAACAGGAGGTACTCTGATGGACGGCAATATGAAGGAGAAGGATAAAGCTGCCAAGGACTTCTTCAGCATGGACAGGAACTATGCATCGCTCTGTAATGGGAAACTTCATGACGGACGCCCCGTAATAAAACCGGAGAACCTGAGGGATGCGGACTCTTCCGTAAGGCTTAAACACATGAGCGAGAAAAACCGGGATGTGGTGAAGCGGATTGAAATTAAAAAGGGAGGCTCCGTCACCTACAGGATGGTGAATATCGAAGCCCAGTCCTATGAAGACCGAATGATGGTACTTAGAAACCTTACCTATGAGGTGGGAGAGTATGACAGACAGATGAGGAGGATAAAACACCGGAACAGGGATAATACTGAAGGAGTGAAATACCCTTCATACCTCAGGGATGACGACATGCTGGAACCAGTCGTGACAATCATGGTCAATCTTTCCGGAGTTCCCTGGAAGTCACCGAGGAGGCTTTCGGAACTATTTGCGATTGACGATCCTGAATTTCTGAATTATGTAAATGATTATGAAATGGTCATCGTGGATCCGTATTATATGACACAGGAGGAACTTGATAAGTTCACGGGGGAGGTAAAGACTATTTTTTCCCTGCTTGCATTTAAGGATGACATGAAGGCACATTCGCAGTATATAATGTCACTTAAGGAAGATGAGGACGTAATAAGCGAAGAGGCATGGCTCATGCTGGAAAACTATGCGGGTTTTAAGGAAACGGACAGAAATACGGCAATGAACAGGGAGGGCAAAATGGTAGTAAGCAAGGCAATTGAACAGCGTGTACAGATGGCTGTTGAGGCTGCAATCCTCGAGACACGGAAGGAAGAGCATAAGAGGATGCAGGAAGAGCGGAAGAGGATGCTGCGTCAGTATCTCGAAGGATACATCACCATGATAAAAAGCAATACGCTCAGCAGGGAGAGCGCCGCTCTTCTTCTGAAAATGACTCCTGAAGAGTTTGACAGGACTGTTCAGGAAGCAGGTCTTTCCATCTAAGAGATGACAGGCGGTATGGCAGAGAGCCATACCGCTGATTATTTAGAGAACTGAATGATCAGATGACGTGGAGTGCGTCAGTATCGATGAGGAGGTGGCACTTCTCACCGACCTTATAGACCCTTCTGTTTTTGGGGTTATGGTCCTCAAGCTTCACGAGAGTGTTGCCTACCATAACGTGGTAGTTCTGGTAGGAACCCATGAAGCAGGATACGATGACCTTACAGGGGAGACCGCCCTCATCACCGAGCTTCGCAGCTTCGGGACGGAGCACGGCCGTATATCTCTTACCCTTCTCCATATTCTCCCTGGGAGGAGTGAGGAGCCTGTTGCCCTCGAAATCAAGGACTGCATACTTTCCTTCAGTACCGATGTAATTACCGCGGAGGAAGTTTGCTTCACCGATGAAGTCTGCCACGAACTCGCTGACAGGATGGTAGTAGATCTCCTCGGGAGTACCCATCTGGGCAACCACACCCTTATCCATGATGATGATCTTGTCTGAGATTGCCATGGCCTCACTCTGATCATGGGTGACGTAGATGGCTGTAATACCAACCTCCTGCTGGATTCTCCTGATCTCGGTTCTCATCTCAACCCTGAGCTTGGCATCTAGGTTTGAAAGGGGCTCATCGAAGAGCAGGACCGAAGGCTCGATTACAAGGGCCCTTGCCAGGGCAACTCTCTGCTGCTGTCCGCCGGAGAGCTGGTTTGTCATTCTTGACTCCATGCCTGAAAGCTGGACGAGGTCGAGGATTTTCAGGACCTTTTCCTTAATCTGATCCTTGGGAACCTTCCTGAGCTTAAGGCCATAGGCAACATTGTCGAAGATGTTGTAGTGGGGAAGCAGCGCATAGCTCTGGAAGACCATCGCCGTGTCGCGCTTATTAGGGGTGAGCTCGTTGATGGGTTCATCGCCGAGGTAGATCTCACCTTCATCGGGGCTTTCGAAGCCCGCGATCATCCTGAGTGTGGTGGTCTTGCCGCAGCCGGAAGGACCAAGCAGGGTCACGAAGGAACCTGGCTCGATGTTGAGATCGGTATCCTTTACCGCATAGAAGTCCTTTCCCGTTTTGGGATCCTGATAAATCTTTGATATATGCTCAAGGCGAACGCCTTTCTTTACTTTTTCCATTATTCAGCCTCCTGAAGCTTTTTGCTTGTTCCGAAGTGTTTGATGAAGATGTTCATCAGCACGACTGAACCGTATGTAATGAGAATGAGGATGGTTGCGAAGGCACAGGCCAGTCCGTAGGAGCCCTTCTCCGCAAACTCGTTGATCTGGACGGTGATGAGCAGGAACTCCGGTGTCACGAGCAGGATTACTGCCGAGATTGCGGTGATGCTCCTGACAAACGAGGTGACGAGACCGGAGAGGAACGAATCCTTGATCAGTGGAAGCGTCACCGTCATGAAGACCTGGAAGGAGTTTGCACCCATGTCGTATGCGGATTCCTCGATTGACTTGTCTATCTGCCTGAGGGCGGATATACCTGATCTGGTTCCGGTAGGAAGCGATCGGATCACGAATACGATTACAAGCAGTGCTGCCGATCCATAGAG
>JALEVV010000073.1 GCA_022788185.1 Spirochaetales bacterium
ATTGTGGTCCTTGGTCAGTCCTGCCGCCTTACGTCCGATACGGGTGATGTAGCCGAACGTGGTGTGGACCATGTCGCCGTATCTGGCCTTCAGCCGTTCTACCAGCTTGATGCGCATCACTCCCATGAACGTCGGGGCCTTATATCCACCCTTGGGTTTCCGGAGCGTGAATTCGCCTCTGTGCAGTGCTGCGTGGCAGTCGTGGCAGAGTGTCACCAGATTGTCCGGGCGGTCAGAGCCTCCGTCCCTGCGCTGGACGATGTGATGGACCTCAAGGTGCGTTCTTGACCTGCATTTCCGGCATCTGTACTCATCACGCCACCTGACATACTCCTTGACGTTGTCGAATCCGTACTGCGGCCCCTGCTGGTAAGCGACGCCTTCGACATCCGGATTCTGGATTCTGTGTATGTCGAACTTGGCGTCCTCTACGGTTATGCTTGAAATCGGCAGGAGGCGGAGCACGAAGCCGATGAGATGGATGTGGTATCCGATGCGCTGCTCCACGGATGGTGCAAGCCAGCCGGGGCGCTTTGAGCGTACGCGGTTGTCGAACCGCGGCTCCCTGTAGCGTGTCTTTCGGTTACGGCGTGAACGTCGCAGTATCAGGCGCTTCTCCATCAGCTTCGGTATGTCGGTGCGGCATTCGGCGACGGCCTCGAACAGGACGCAGCTGTCCGTCGTGGCCGGCAGGCCTATGTGGCGGTAGCCGGGGTCCACACCCAATGACACCGGCTGTACGTGTCCGTCGACGACGGACCTGAGGCGAATCGTGAAGGGGGTGTTCCTCACGCGACGGGCGCGGTGCTGCTTCAGAAGGCGGCGTGCCTTCGCTTCAGTGCACGGCATCAGCGGTGCGCCGTCAATTGACTGTACATATACCATGCATCTGTCCTCCTATGGGTGGTGTGACGCTGCGGTTCGTTTCGGTACATGTCACGTATATACCGGACGAAGCGGATGAAACGCCTTCAAGGCCTGCTTCCGCTGCAGTGACGGGGCCTCGCTCCCCGTAGTCCTTCGCCGATGTTACCGCCGGGTTTGATGTCCTGGGCACTGTCCCTACCCATCGGGACTGTTTAACCACGGACCGCAGAGCGCGGGATTAGGACACTCGTCCCGCGGTGCCTGTATATTCCGGCGTAACGTAGTGCACGAGGCACTGGGGCTAATCAATCAGGGTCCGGCTATCCGCCAACCCCCGGGGCTATGCCCCGTGGGTGATTGATATTACCTCTTCTTTCTTCCTGAGAAAAACCACTGCGGCAGTTCATGTATCACGGCAATGCCGAGTACCATTGCAAGACAGGTTTTCAGTGCCCCGGTCCCGGTTGCCGCTGCCTGGGACATCTGGCCTGCCATCAGGTAGTATGCGGTCCAGTAGATTCCGGCACCGGGTACTATCGGAAAGATTCCGGCAACCAGAAATGCGATCTCGGGACACTTCATGAGGACTGCCAGATACCTGCTGAAAAGCGCTATCACAAGAGTTGAGACGAAGATGGCTCCCATCTCCCCTGCAGCAGGGGTGAGCAGGGAGTACACTATCCACCCGGTCATTCCGTTGAGACCCGCGACCAGGCAGTAGCGGGACGGAATGTCATAGAGGATGGCGAAGGCAACCGTTCCGAAGAACGATGCAAGGATGACTTCCGGTCTCACAGCACTCTCCCTCCGGTAAGAGCGGAATAGATCATCAGAACGGATGCCACCCCCACCGCGATGCATATGAAGACCAGGACGGCATCGAGCAGTCTCACTGCACCTGATATGTAGTCCTCATCACCTATGTCCCTTATGCCGTTGACGAAGGCAACTCCCGGGACAAGGGGGATGACCCCGCCTCCTATCATGGATGTAAGGTTTGATGAAAACCCGATATGGAGGAAGAAGACACATATGGCGGCCGTCACTGCGCCGCCCAGAATGTTTCCGGTCATCTTCGAAAGATAAGGTTTGAATATGAACTGGATGAAAAAGCCCAGGAAAATACCGGAAATGAAGGATGCGGTTCCGTCCATAAGGTTCCCGTTTAGAAGCACCGTGAAGCACCCGGCGCCCAGGGCTGTCGCAAAGACCTGTATCGGCCAGGGGCGGTTCGGGGCATTCCTGATATCCTCAAGCTTTTTCCCGACCTCCTCAAGAGTGTACATTCCCTGAGAGATCTCACGGGAAAGCTGGTTTATGGCAATTACCTTCGACAGATCGGCGCCATGTACGGGAATGTGCTCCACTTTGGCAAAAAGCCTGCCTTCACTGTCCTCTCCCGAGGAGAAGATACCGTTGGACAGGACGAAGAAGTTCTCATCATTCACGCCGAAGGATGCGGCAATACGCTTCATGGTATCCTCGACCCTGAATATCTCGGCACCATTTTCAAGCATTATCTTTCCGGCCTCCATGCTGACAAGCAGCACGGAGCAGACCTCATTTCCTTTTTCCATGACTGTCTATTCTAATGGAAAGAACGTCTGATGTCACCAATGGCGTTTGGGATTCATGAGAAATAGCGTGTGATCATCTGTTGCAATTCACATCGATAAAGGTGCAGAATGAATCGCCGGAAAAGGAGCCCGATAAAAGTGTCTTTCACATCGCTTTCCACAATCATGCTGCTGTCATTTCTCTTTGCCCTCGCGGGATTCATCGATTCCATCGCGGGCGGAGGCGGACTTGTATCCCTTACCAGTTTATACGCAGTGGGCATGCCTGCAGTGAATGCGGTCAGTACCAACAAGTTCTCCATGACCTTCGGCACCCTCTTTGCCACGGCAAACTACGCACGGGAGAAGAAGATAATCTGGCGCATCGCACTCTCAAGCGTCCCCTTTGCACTCATCGGCTCCTCGATCGGGGCCCAGCTGGCACTGAGATATGCCGACACGATCCTGAGATACATGCTTCTCATCGTGCTTCCGGTCCTCACCGTACTGACGCTGAGAAAGAAGGGTGAGCGGAAATCCTCCATGATAACGGAAAAGCCGGGACTATCAGGCTTCTGCATCACCGCACCCGCATACATAATCTCGGCAGCCGCATCCCTGGTGATAGGAGTTTACGACGGCTTCTTCGGCCCCGGCACGGGAACGTTTTACACGATCCTTTTCTCCTTCATGGGCCTTCCCCTCATCTTCAGTGCAGGCACCACCAAGGTCCTTAACCTGGCCAGCAACATCGCGGCATTCGTGACGTTCATAGTCAACGGAACGATCATATTCACAGTGGGAATTCCCTGTGCCGTTTCGTCGGTCATAGGCAACCTCATCGGTTCCTGGTATGCGATAAAGAAGGAAGGAAAGGCGATAAGGAAGATACTCATCGTCGTCATCGCCCTGCTCTACGTCAGAATCCTCTCCTCCTTCTTCATGTAAAGATAGTTTCTTGCACCTTTTCCCTTTTGCTATTATCCTTAGTCACATGAGTTTTCGAGTATTGTTTCTGGGCGAGATAGTCGGAAGGGCCGGGATAGCCTCGGTAAAGGATGGCCTGAAGGCCCTTAAGGAGAAGTACCATCCCGATTTCACCATCGCCAATGCGGAAGGAACCACCAACGGCTTCGGCCTTGGCAAGGCCCATGCCATGCAGCTGACCCATCTGGGAATAAACCTGCTCACCGGCGGTGAGAAGATCTTCTACAAAGTGGAAATGGTTGATTTCTTCCCCAAGTGCAGCTTCGTGCTCCGTCCGATGAACTATCCTCAGAAAACCCCGGGCAAGGGATACAGGATCGTCGAAATCGCCGGCAAGCGCGTCGCGATCATAAACATGCTGGGCCAGAGCGGATTCTCAAGGGTTTGCGTCATGAACCCTCTCAATGCGGCCGACATGATACTGACGAAGCTCAGGGATGAAGCCGATGTCTTCCTCTTCCAGTTCCACTCGGCAACCACCGCCGAGAGTGCGACCTTCGCCCACTATGTCAAGGACCGCGCCGCGGCAGTGATAGTAACCCACTCCAAGGTCCTGACATCGGATGCATGCATAATGAACGGTTGCGCGTACATCAGCGACAACGGCCGATGCGGCTCCTTCATGTCGGCAGGAGGCTTCAACCCCTCCTATGAGATAAACAAGCTGATGACGGCCCTCCCCGACAGAAGTCATGAGGCCTGGGATGACTGCGAGCTCCAGGGTGTGCTCGTAACCATCGGTGATGATCTCAGGGCGGAATCGATCGAGGTCATCAGGGAGAAGGTGAACGTGCAGCGTCCGGAGGTCACGAAATGAAAAAGGAAGTAACCGTATATAAGGATGAGAAGGGCGAGCTCATCGCCTCCTGCGACAGGAGTGCCTGCGAGGGGTGCAAAAGTTCTCTATTCTGCAGGACCAAAAACTACTCCTTCCCAGTGGAAAACCCTAACGGCGTTGAAGTGAAGGAAGGAGAGAAGGTAATAATTGACATGCCCTCGGGCAGGACGGTCCTCTCATCGTTCATGTCGCTCTTCTTTCCGCTCATATGTTTCTTCCTCGGGATGGCTGCAGGAGCGTTCCTGCTCCACGGAAATGAGGTAATCCAGTTCTCACTTGCCCTTCTCGGGCTTGCAGTCGGCTTTCTCATCGCATTCATCTACTTCAGGGTTTCAGGAAGGAAGTTCACGCCAGAGATCCTCTCTGCAAAGGATGAGTGATGCACCGCCTTCTCTGTCTCCTGCTTTCAGCAATTCTTCTCACATCCTGCAGTAAGACTCCGGGAGACGGAGATGTGCTGACCTCCGCGGAGATGGAGATGCCTGACATCACGCTCAGGAACACGGCATACACACTCTCAGTGGGAGAGGGAATGCCGATAGAGATAAGCGCACGGGAGCTGAAGGTCTTCCTTGCTGAGGAAAAGGTGTTAATCGAAGAGTGTACCTTCCGATCCGATGATGAAAACGGAGAACCTTTCATCACCGGACATGCGGGATATGGTAGAATAGATACTGCCACCAGGGAGTGTGAGTTCTCGGGCGGTGCATATCTGGAGCAGCTCAGGGACGGACTTTCGGTCACGGCTGATGAGCTGACCTTCAGAAGCAGGGAAAACACGGTGGAGGCACCGGGGGATGCCGAGGTTACCTTTGAGGGAGGACGCATTTCAGGCAGGGGCATATTTGCCGACCTGACATCCTCAGTGCTGGAAATAGGAGAGCTTTATTCCGGAGAGATGGACAGATGAAGAAGATTACTGTATTGCTTGCCTTGATCCTAACGGTGAACGTGCTCTTTTCAGCTCCGGTTACCTTCTCCGGAGGCTATTCGAAGGTTTCCCTGAAGGAAGGCAGGAGGAGTGTTTCCCTTACCGGAGGTGCGACGGTCAGTGCCGAGGGCATGGTAATAACCGCTGACTCGGTCACGCTCACGGGCGATGACTACGACGTTGTCGAATGCACCGGCACCATTGAGATAAAGGATGAGGAAAAGGGACTTTCGATAAAGACCACCGCCCTCTACTACGACAGGACGGCTGAGCGTCTCCTCATCTCTGCCTGGTGCGAGGTTTCGGACAGCGTGAACGAGCTTGAGGCCGGGGCCGGAGCCGTTTCCTATGACCTCAGAAACGAGGTTCTGAGCCTGGAGATGGCAGCCCGCCTGATGAAGGCAACCGATTCCGGACTGCTCAGTGCCAGGGCGGAGCGTATTACCTTTGACAGGGGCGCGGACACTCTGACACTGCAGGGAAATGCCGAAGTGGAGTGGAACAGGAACAGCTACAGGGCAAAGCTGATAACGATAAACCTTACGACAGAGGAAATAAGACTTGAGGGCAGGATAGAAGGAGAAGTCCATGGTTAATACACTCGCAGTTGAAGGACTATCCAAATTCTACGGCCGAAAGCAGGTCGTGAAGGGTATCTCTTTTTCAATGAACAACGGCTCGGTTACCGGACTTCTCGGCCCCAACGGAGCCGGTAAGACCACCACGTTCTACATGATAGTCGGCTTCATCAGGAGCAACGGTGGAAAGATACTGCTGAACGGAGAGAACATCACGGCCCTTCCCATGCACAAAAGATCGGGGCTGGGACTGAGCTATCTTCCCCAGGAGAGCTCGATTTTCAGAAAGCTGACCGTTGAGGACAACATAAAACTCGTCATCCAGACCAGAGCGGACCTTAACGGACAGGAAAGGAAGGAGCTTTTGGAACGCCTTCTGGAGGAGTTCGGGGTAACAAAGGTCAGGAAGCAGTTCGGCTACACCCTCTCAGGCGGCGAGAGGAGAAGGACCGAGATCGCCAGGGCCCTGGCGACAAACCCGAAGTTCCTTCTCCTGGACGAACCCTTTGCCGGAATCGATCCGAAGGCGGTTTACGAGATCAAGCAGATCATAAGAAAGCTCAGCGAGCAGGGAATCGGCGTGCTTCTGACGGACCACAACGTGAGGGACACACTCGAGATCACGACATGTGCCTACATCATCAATGAGGGAAGCATACTCGTATCCGGAAGCCGGGATGAGCTTATAAGAAATGAGATGGCCCGTGAGATCTACTTCGGACGGGACTTCATGAGAGAGGAGATCGACTGATGCTGACTTCATCCCTTTCACTTACCCAGAAACAGCAGCTTAAGCTCAATCTCCAGATGATACAGTCCCTGGAGCTCATGACACTGCCACTTCCTGAGCTTCTGGCAAGAATCGATGATGAGGCCTCAAAGAATCCGACTCTCGTGGTGGAGCAGCCTACAGGCAGCAAAGGCGTGAGCTATGAGGAGTACCTTGACAAGTACTCAAGAAGGGACAGGACCGAGGATTACTCCGATTCCTCAGCCTACGGCTCCGATCTCTCAGACAGCCATCAGGCATGGCTTGAGGGGGCTGTAAAGGAAGAGGAAACACTGGAAGAACACCTCATGGGCCAGCTTGGCGAGATGAAGCTGGAAAAACCTGTCTTCCATGTGTGTGAGATTCTCATCTCATCCCTCGACTCAAAAGGCTTCTTCCAGAGGCCCCCTGAGGAGCTGCTCAGTGCGGGAGACAGACAATACCTGGACGAGGCGCTGAAGGTCCTGCACTCCATGGATCCCTCTGGAATAGGCACGAGGGACTGGAAGGAGTCCCTCATTGTCCAGGCGGAAAACCTGGGCATGAAGGGATCCGAGCTTAAGGCCTTCTCATCGCTGGTTAATTACTATCTTGAGAAGATGAGGGCAGGCAAGACAAAGGACGTGGCAAAGGCCCTGAGAATGGATGAGGAGGATCTGGCAGGACTCTTTGATTTCCTCAGGACCCTGACACCCTACCCCGGCTCCCGCTTTTCCTCCGATTACGACCAGCTCATCATCCCCGATCTCTCCATAAAGCAGGAGGACGGAAAGCTCGTCATGAGGATGAATGACATGGCACTGCCGGTCGTGAGCGTCGATGACGAGTACAGACAGATGCTGAAGGAGTACTCTTCCTCAGGGGATAAGGATGAGAAGGAAGCTTCAAAATATCTCAAGAGCCAGGTACAGTCGGCAGACCAGCTGATAAACCAGCTGGAGCTGAGACGCTCCACCCTTGAAAAGGTGGGCCGTGTGCTTCTGGAGAAGCAGAAGGCCTTCTTCCTCTTCGGAACACGAAGCCTCAAGCCCCTTACCCTGAAGGAAGTTGCCGATGAGATCGGGGTTCACGAAACCACCGTGAGCAGGATAACCACAAGCAAGTACATCGATACCGACTGGGGCGTGTTCTCCCTCAAGGAGCTCTTCCCCAGTGCCCTCTCCAATTCGGAAACGGGTGAGGTCATGAGCAAGACGGCCGTCAAGGACATCGTGAAGGAAATCATCGAAAACAACACCACGGGGAAGCCCCTTTCGGACCAGAAGATCAGCGACATGCTTGCGGAAAAAGGCATCTCATGCGCCAGAAGGACCGTAAACAAATATCGCAAGGAGCTTGCGATAGATTCATCCTTCGTAAGGGGCGTCTGACAATTATTCAAATATAGTTTTGAAATCGCCTCACCTCATAGTATACTTAAATCATAAACCTGTTACAGGAGGTATACATGAATCTTACAGTAAGAGGCGTCAACTACGTACCAAGTCAGGAAACACGTGACTTCATCGACAAGAAACTCCAGAAGCTTTCCTTCGCCGATGATTATCTCCACGATCTTGACATCGCCATCAAACGCGAGAGCAAGGGAATCGGATTTCACATCGATGCCATTCTCCACTTCAGATGGAAGACCGAAAAGATCGTAAGCTATGACTGCTACGAGCTTTATGAAGGAATTGAGCTCATCGCCGACAAAATACAGGCGGCAGCGAAGAAGGAAAAGGAAAAGGTGATGGAAAAGTAAACCTCACCTGGTGATAGAAGAGGGACTGCAGAAGAGCAGTCCCTCATTTTTACACCTCCGAGATCTCACGACCAGAGCTTTTTCAGCCTGCTTCGGTCCAGCATCCCGACACTGTCCGCCGCAAGCGCCACCTGAACCTGCAGGGAGGCAAGGCCTGAGGACGTCATGAAATAGTCCATTACGGAACTGAGCGCGACCGCAAGTGCGATTGCCTCAGAGGGAATGCCAAGCTGCAGGAATAGGACGGCAAACGTGGAAAGCGCTCCTCCGGGAATCGGAGGTGCAGCCATGGAAAGCAGTCCGATGCACAGAACAGCCATAATGAGGAACTGCGGAGAAATGGAAATACCGTAAAACTCAGCCATGCACAGGACTATGGCAAAGAGTCCCAACACATAACCAGGCTTGTAAAGGACCTGTCCCAGGGGAATGGCAAAGACCGCAACCTTCCCGGGTATTCCAAGCTCCTTTTCACACGTCTCCAGATTGATCGAAAGAGCGGCAGCCGAGGAAGCCGTCGACAGGGCTATCAGATAGGTCGGCAGCATTTTCTTAATCAGCAGGATGGGACTTGCCGACAGCTTCACCGCGGCTACGGACACGTAAAACAAAGCCATCAGTATACTTCCGGGAATTGAAAGCAGGAATACCCTGAAAAGGCTCATGAATCCACTGTCAAAATCGGAAATCATAAGGTTGAAAAGGCTCAGGAAAACAAAAATCGGAACGAATTTTCCCAGCACACCCATCAGGAACTGTATGATATCATTAACCTGCATAAGGAAACTCTGTACTGACGATACACGCTCTCCCAGAATGAGGAGGGTGGCACCGAGACAGATTCCAAGGAATACCAGCTGCAGGCCATTCCCATTGAGAAACGGCGTGATGATATCGGAAGGCACGATTCCCAGCACCATCTGAATGATTTCAGAGAAATTACCGACACCTCCACCTGCTTCTCCCGCGGAAAGGGGAAAAAGCAGACAGCCTATGAGTGCCATGACTGCAGCCAGGACGAAAACTCCCCTGATCATACGTATTATAAGCTTCTGCCCGATTTTCCCCACAACCGACAGATCCCCGATGCTCACGATGCCGCAGCATACCGACAGGAATATAAGCGGGGATGAAACCGAGCGGATCGCTCCGAAAATCAGATTGAAAAGGGGATTCGTTATCTGAGGTGCCAGACTCTGAATGGCAGGCACGGCCCTCACGCCGAAGCCAAGCACGACAGCCAGGATGACTGCAGTGAGCAGCTGGGCGAGCTGCCCGCCAGATGACTTCTTCTTAGGATTGCATGTAAGGCAGTTTTTCCCGTTCTTATAAGCATACGAGAACGAGAGTCCCGACTGAGCGAGCATGCGGCTGGTAATGAGATACGCCTCATTATCCTTCTCCCAAGCGTCCATAAAGGGTCCGTCCACGCTTATTTTCAGATAATCCCGACCGAATTTCCGTCCGCAGTCCACATGAACCGGAGCATCTTTCAGAGAAGCCAGCCAGATGCCGAGTATCTCCTCGAGGGAGAGGCGGATGCGGATAATATCCTTTTTGTCCGCACCTGCCGCCTCAAGAGTTTCCACGCAGATTGCGGACACCGAATCTATGGTCTGAGCCGACAGGGTGAATTTTTCATTTCGATTTGATATCATAACTTATCCATCCGTATGAGGGCTTACCCGATTGTCAGGATATCGGAGAAGCCGGTTACCTCAAATACTTCCATAACGGTTTCATTCACGTTCCTGATGACCATCGATCCCTGTCTCATCATGATTTTCTGCATTGCAAGGATAACGCGAAGCCCGGCAGAGGAGATGTACTCCAGCTTACCGAAATCCAGTACAAGCTCCGTAATCCCGCCGATACTGCTTCTGAGCTCCGCTTCAGCCACAGGGGCGGTTGTGGTATCGAGCCTCCCCTCAACTGTCACTTTCAGAGTGGTACCGTTCAGCTCTTTATTAATATTCATCTTTATTCTCCCGAAAAAATAATTTCTTTTTTTACTTCAAGCGTGACGCCTGTCAGCCCTTCTGATAATACTTATCCTTATCAAGCAGGTTCTCAGTGCCCGCAACGATTACGCTTGCGGCAACGTCTCCGGTCGTATTGGATGCGGTACAGACCATGTCCGTTATCGTGAAGAATACCATCAGCAGGGGAATGCAGTCCATGGGAACTCCCGTCTGATTCAGCAGAACGGTACATGCAACCATAAACGCTCCCGGGACGCCCGGAGTCGCAACGGATACCAGCAGTCCGGATACAAGCAGCATGATGAGTTTACCGGAATCCATATCGACCCCGAATGATTTCGCCATGAACAGTACTCCCGTCATGAAGGCAACCATGGCACCATCCATGTTGATGGTGGCACCGAAGGGAATCGAGAACGAGTAAACCCGCTGGGATATTCCGATTTTCCTGCAGAAATCCATATTGAGCGGCATGGAAGCATTGGATGAACACAGGGACATCACGTTCAGTGCCGTCGGAATATAGCGTTTCAGGAAGGGAAAAGGACTGACTTTGGCCATCAGGGCTATCATCAGTGAGTAAGTGATGATCAGGATTACAAGGCCTGTGAGCAGCGTTCCGATCAGGGTCAGTAAGGATACAAGTGCATCAGTTCCGGTAGTCAGGATCAGAATCATGACCGAGCAGAACGTGATCAGGGGAATCAGTCTGGCAAGCACCATTACCAACTGAAGAAACAGTTCATTCAGGGAATCAAAGATATTCTGAAGGACCTTTCCCTTTTCCCCGATCATATTGACCATCACCCCCAGGATCAGGCCCATGAGCAGTATCTGAAGGACATTGTTTTCGTAAAAGGCTCCCACGACATTGCTTGGGAAGATGTCAATGATGGTGTCCAGCAGTGATATTGAAGCACCGGAGGACGCTCCTGTCGTGATCATCGATACGAAGCTGCCCTCAGTTCCGGGCTGAAGGAGATAGAAAACCCCTATTCCCGTAACACCCGCAACCAGGCTGGTAAACATATATATTCCCATTGTCTTCCCGCCGATCCGCCCGAAACTCCGCAGATCGGAGAACTGAATCATGCATGTGATCATGGAAAAGAACACAACCGGTCCCACCACCATCGACAGCAGGTTCATGTAAATGGTTTTAATCGGATTCAGGACCATGCTGCATAGTGCGCCGGTGATGCTTTCACTCAGGAATAGACGCATGCAGACACCCATGATGACAGCCAGAACAATCGAAGAAAGCGTGACATACAGAGTCATCTGCGGATTCTTCTTTGTAATGATGTCAATGTAATTCATGTTCTTCCTGCGGGAGATTCTGAATTTATCGGCAAATCCCTTCAGCAGCATGCTCTGAATCATTTCAATCGCATTGTCATCCACTTCGTCATCAAAGGCATGCTCCAGATCGGCTCCTGAGATCTCAAGGACATCGGAAAACCTGATTTCGCTTCCCCTGCACTTGATTTTCGTGATCACGCTGCCGAAAACGGAGCGTACCCATATCTCAAAAGCGGTTTTTTCCGGTGCATCCTTTTTTATCCTGAATAGGCATTCCTCAGCCAGGAGTCTGGTTTTGATGACATCCTTTTCAGACACCTTTTTCCCGTGAAGCTCATCAGAGAGAAACTCCAGAGCTTCGATAATACCTTCTTCCGACAGGTTAAATCTTCTCGCCATTTTTTATTTCCTTTTCTTCAGGGCAGCATCCATCCAGTCGCAGGTCGGCATGTAACTGCTGTCCGTATAAGCGTCCGCTGCCACCTCGGAAAGATTTCTGACCGTGATGTTTTCTCCAGACATGATTTCTTCCTGTCGTACCAGGACCGATGGGATCTCCATCCACATTCCGGGGCTTTCATAGTAGCTCAAAGCTTTCCTGATATCGTCATACTGTCCGGCCATTTCCAGCGCCAGCACCCGGCATGCGAACTCGCCGTTCAGCGTCCAGTTGGTCGTGGCCGAGGCTTTCCAGTTCAGGCCTTCCGCCATAAAGGCAATATCCTCGTCACAGATATCCACGGATACCATCGGGATGTCGCTTCCTGCTTCCCTGAGTGCCTTATAGACACCCTGGGCATAGGCATCATAGCAGCACCATATGGCATCTATCTCACCTTCTCCGTATTTTTCAAGTGTCGCCTTTGTCACTTCTTCCATGGAGGATACCGGGCTAAGATGATCAGAGGGGGCAATCTGCTCCAGCGTCCTGATCTTTCCCACGGATTCGTAAAGCTTATATCCGATCTGACGGCGGTCAAAGGCAATGATGTAGTTCTCCTCCTGTACCTGCAGGATATTCACCCTCTCCTTTTCCGGATACATGGCCAGGATCTCCTCCACAAGGACAGCTGCCAGTCCGGAATCCTGCTGGAACAGCTGCACCACCCCGTCGATCGTCTGAGTCTTTCCGTTTCCATCCCTGAAGGACGTATCGAAGGTTGCGATTTTGAGATTCGGGTACTCAGCAAGGACCTGTGTCAGGAACTCCCAGGAATAATCTGCTCCGCCATGGGATATAAGCAGTCCGTCATAACCATCCTCCGCACACCTGATGATCCTGCTTCTCAGGCTCTCATCACTGTCATTGCAGAAAAAGGCATCCGCTTCCATGCCGAGGGCTTCCGCAGTCTTTGTGAAGGACTCAACCCACAGATCGAAAATGGAAGAGGATGACATGTACATGATGTATGCCACCTTTTTCCCTTCAACCGGAGTGCTTTTCGTTTGAGAGCAGCCGGTCAGGCAGACGGCTGCCTGTAATACAGACAATAATAAAACAAGGGTTTTCCTCATTGTTTCACTCCTCATTACTCACAGTTACACCCTCTGTCTTCCAGAGGGTGTCATTAATATTTTCATGGACATCGGATTATTTACTCTTCATCGCTTCCAGAATCCTGTTCATGTCAAAGGATTTGGTCACATAGGAGATCATATCCGTGTAATACTCATCGGTAAGCAGCAGTTCCTTCTTCTCTGAAGTGTATCCCTGCACATTGCCGTACCAGAAAATCACATCGATTCTCTCTGAACTCAGGGCTGAGAGACGGGCAGGCGCATCAACCTGAGTGAACGTAAAGGACACATCCATGACATCCCCTATTGCTTTCATCAGTGCCACATTGAAGCCTGCAGGTATTCCGTCGGCAGCGACATAATCCATCGGAGGCAGATCTCCGGTCACACCGACTATATAGGACTTTTCCCTCTGAACAATGTCCTCAAAACCTTCCAGCGAAATATCCGTAATGTAGTTTTTGATAAGCTCGTCAAGCTTTCCCTCACTTCTGAGAGTCCGGAGGCCTGTCTGAAGCACCTGGTAAAGCTCTGCATCCTCAGCGCGCACTGCCATGCGGATTTCCGTGGGAACACCGGCCCCGCCCGGTGCGACGGTAAGTGAATCATCCTGCGCCTTCAGATAGCTGGCAACGGATGTCGGTACAAGGATATATTCGATATTCCTGGCATTCAGATCCAGGATCATCGATGTAAGGCTGCTGTATTGTTTCCATTCACCGAGTGCGGGATGAGGGAATATCTCAAGATCTGATGGCTCCTGCCAATTCATGATGCCGCACTGAATGTTCTCATCCGATGCCACCTTCCTGCTGCACCCTGCCAGGATGACAGTCAGCACAAGAATAACGATAACGCACATGAAACCGCACATTTTTCTCATCTTCTTCCTCCTACAATTCGATCTCGAATAAGTTGTTTTCCCCGTCAAAACGATAATCAAGCCGCTTTGCCGTATGATTTAAGATGGTGACGCCCAGATGGTTTTCGTCCTCAGGCTCCGTCTCAAAGGGGTTGTACCGCTCCCCTCTGCAGCTGAGGCGAATGGCCGCTGAGCCCTCCCGCTCGTCAAAGGAAATCAGGAGCCGGATATCCACGCCTGAACCGGAGCTGAGGCTGCCAAGCATTTCAAAGATAAGTTCCTCGGTGCACAGCTGAAGACGATAGGCTCTCTTTTCATCCATCCCGTACCTTCCCGCGAAGGTGCGTATGCTGCCCTGGAGCTGCAGGAAATCAAAATCCCGGCTGTCAGTCTGCCACGAGAAATACTTCATCCTGTGGATGAAATCCCTGGTCCTGCTTTTCTTCGGGGCATCAAAGATCTCCTCCGGCGTACCTTCCTCATAGATGCCCTGTTCATCCATGTAGAGAATCCTGGTTGCGATTTCCCTGGCAAAAGCCATTTCATGGGTGACTATCACCATGGTCATCCCCTGCTTTGCCAGCAGTCTCAGTGTCGCAAGCACCTCCCCGACCATGGTAGGATCCAGTGCAGAGGTGGGCTCGTCAAAAAGCATGACCTCGGGCTCCATGGCAAGACAGCGGACAATGGCGATTCTCTGTTTCTGGCCACCCGAAAGATGTTCCGGCATCATGTATTTCTTACCTGAAAGGCCCACCATCTCCAGAAGCTTTTCCGCTTTCCTTTCAGCTTCCTTTCGTGAGAGTCCGAGCAGCTTAACGGGTGCGAGCGTGATGTTATCCAGTACATTCAGATGGGAAAACAGATGAAAGCCCTGGTAAACCATCCCCACCCTGCGCCTGATGCGGTTCAGATCGGCCTTCGGCGCTGTCAGCTCCTCATCCATAATGAAAACCTTTCCCGCATCCGGCTTTTCCAGCAGATCCATACAGCGGAGGAATACGCTTTTACCGCACCCTGAACCACCAATTATTACAATCCTCTCCCCTTTTTCAACAGTGAGGTTCACATCCTTCAGAACGTGTAAGGAACCGAAGGACTTTGACAGGTTTTCCACCCGGATCATGTTCATGCCTTCATTCTCCTATCCCGTCTCAGTGCATTAAGCCTGTCCGCCAGGGCAAAGCCCCCATAGCAGGCATATGCCATCCCGAGATACAGAATCAGACCCACGATGATCATGAATAGAGGCTGCATCGTACGGCTTCCTATATTGTTGATGACTCTTGTAAGATCCGTGATCGTGACATAGCCGACCACGCTGGTCCACTGAACCAGGGTGACGATCGTGGACTGATAGGTTCCCTTTGCAATTTCTGCAGCCTGAGGGAGGGTAATCAGGGTAAATGCCTGCCACCGGGAAAACCCCAGCGTCCTTGCAGCTTCTCTCTGCATGGCATCGCATGCCATTATGGCGGAATGAAAACACGCTGCCGAATAAGCGCTCATGTGAAGCGAAAAAGCAGCCACGGCCACTGACTCCGCACTAACCCCGCTTCCTGCAAACACCACATAGTACATCAGCATCAGAAGCAGCAGAACCGGACTTCCCCTGAGTACGGCGATATAAAGGGCGACAAGGCGCGAAAGCGGCCTGAAACGGCTTCCCCTCATCGCTGTGACCAGCATTCCCATAAGAGTTCCGAGGATCACCGACAGCAGTGAAATATACAGAGTAACGCCAAGCCCCTTCAGGAGTGTCCTCCAGGAATTACCGGCAATGAGGGTACTGTATATCACTTCACTGATGTTCACTCAGGCATACCTCCTTTTCCCGGCACAGGTTTTCAACACTTGCCTGAAAGCTGCATGTCCGGCTAATCCGGTGTGCGCATAAAATCTCCTGCTCCGACAGCACCCCATCCCACGGACATATGATGCTGTCACAGGTGAAGGAATTATCCTTCAGTCGCAGTGTCGGCATTTGGCGTAGGGCGATTATAACAGTATTTTCCTTTGGATAACCGTTCATTGCGGATTTGGTATTCGTTATGTCGTAATTGGTATGTGAATTGAAAAGGGCTCCCGGAAAGAGGAGCCCTGACTGATCAGCCCTTACGCCAGAAGGACCGGGAAAAGAGTGCGTAGACTGTAAAGAGTTCAAGCCTTCCCACCAGCATCAGGAATGATGCCACCCACTGGAGCGCGGGAGAGAAGATCGAGAAGTTGCCACTGGGACTTGCATCCCCGAGGCCTATTCCGATGTTTCCTATGAAGAGGAATGCCGATGAAAGGCATGTTTCCAGCGATCTTCCGCTGGTGGAGATTATCAGGGCACCGACAAGTCCCGTCAGCATGTATGCCCCGATGAATCCGGCAATGGAAAGCGTCGTATCCTGTGCGATGATATCAGATCCGAGTCTCGTCTGGATGACAGCCCTGGGATGGAGGCGCTTCCTGATGGTGTTCCTGGCCAGTGCGATCAGTGTTGAAATCCTGACGACCTTCATGCCGCCTCCGGCAGAGCCCGCACAGCCTCCCACGAAGAACAGCAGGAAGAGCAGCATCTGGTTGAAGACGGGCCAGTAAGTGTAATCGGCGGTGGCAAATCCGGTGGTGGTAAGCACCGAAATCACATGAAAGGCGGAGTATCTGAGGGCAGTCAGGAAGTCGGGATATACATGGTTAAGGAGGAGGCTTACGGCTCCCACCAGGGAGAATATGGCAATAAGGGACATGTAAACCCTGAATTCCACATCCTTCAGTACCTTGTCGATCCTGCCCTGCAGGGCCTTGAAGAAGAGCGCGAAGTTCATTCCCGCAATCGTCATGAACACAATGCACACTACATCCACATATGCCGACTGATAACCTCCGATCGAACTGTTTTTGGCGGAGAAGCCCGCAGCGCCCATCGTACCGAAGGTTACTGTGACCGCATCGAAGAGCGACAGCTTTCCGAGAAGAAGGAAAAGAACCTCCAGAACCGAAAAGCCCACGTATATTCCCCATAGGATCATTGCGGTGTGCTGGATCTGGGGTGTCAGCTTATCCTTGGTCGGTCCCACCGATTCGGCACTGACCAGGTTTGCACCCCTGACTCCCATGAAGGGAAGGATGGCGACGAAGAGAACGACGATTCCCATGCCGCCCAGCCAGTTCGTCATGCCGCGCCAGAAGAGAATCGACTTCAGCTGATCCTCAATCGAGGTAAGTGCGGTGGCACCCGTCGTCGTGAATCCGGACATTATCTCAAAGTATGATGCCGAATAGGTATCGAAGGTATGCGTAAGGTATAGGGGAAGCGCTCCGAAAGCAGTTGCGATCACCCAGGTCAGGGTAACGAAGAGATAGCTGTCCTTTGCCTTGATCTTTATCGGCTCCTTTCTCAGAAACAGAAGGACCAGGGAGTGGACCGCCACCATCACGATGATCGTGAAGGAAAAGGCCTTTATCGCCTCCGTCTCCCCGTAGCCGAAGGCAAGCATTAAAGGCACTGCCATCAGCAGGGCTATGAAGAGCTGTATGAAGCAGAGCAGCTTTATTACGGATTTTACGTTCACCTGAACAGCTCCTGCACGAATGTGCTGTTGCTGTGGAGACAGCAGACCAGAACGGTATCACCCTCGGTGAAAACGTAGTTTCCTCCGGGTACGAACGCATCATCGCCGCTTCTTTTGACACCGGCAATGATCACCTGCCCTCTCAGGTTGACCTCCTTAAGCGCCTTGCCCAGATGGCGGAAGCTGCCGCTTATCGAGTACTCGTAAACCTCCAGCTTTCCGTCAAATAGGGTATGCAGGCTCATTATCCGGCCGCTTCTCAGGTGCTTCACGATGGTATCGACCGTTGCCTCGGTCGTAGAAATCGGGGCATCGATATCGAACTGCCGCGCCAGGGAGATGTAGTTGGGATTGGTCTTGATCAGGGCGATCGACCTGTCCACTCCCAGCTTCTTGGCATAGGATGCGGTTATGATGTTCTGCTCATCGTTCTCGGTGAGACTTATGAGAATGTCGCTGTCTGCCAGGGATTCATCCTCCCAGAGGGTTTCATCGGTGATCGATCCGTTTATGACCAGCAGGTCTGGAAAGAGTGTGGAGAACTCTTCTGCCACCTGGGCATTCCTCTCGATAAGGGTTGAAGAGGCACGTTCCTTTAAAGTGAAGCGGGTAAGCAGCGCCCTGGTTACCTTCGTTCCACCGACAAGGATCATCCTTCCCGAGTCCGTCTGTCTGCCTGTCTTTCCCTTCTGGTCAAAGATGGCCAGCGTGTCATCACTGTCACAGATGATCGCAATGTCATCACCGGGACGGATCACGGTGTCACCTGAAGGGAGGATTACCTTTCCCTTCCTATGAAGGCCAGTGACCACGATGTTTCCTGAAAAGCGGGAACGGAACTGAACGAGACTCAGGTTCGCGAAGGGACTGTTTTTAGCCACGTGCATCGTGAAAAGCAGGAAGTTGGTGTCCGGGAACGTTATCGTGTCGTAGTAGAGACCGCTCCTGACCACGTCAACGATTCTCCTTGCCGCCTCACTGTCCGGGTTAACGATGTCCGAGATTCCAAGGACAGGAAGGCTCTTTCCGCCCTCATCCTCAGAGAGGTATGAGATCGACCTGATCGCCGCCACCGTCTTGGTGACGTTGGGAAAGCTTGCGGTGACAAGACCGCAGCTGACCAGATTCACCTCGTCAGAATCCGTTACGGCTATTACCGTATCGGCCTCCTCGACTCCGGCTTCAATGAGTCTGTCAATATTTGTGGCGGATCCGCATACCGCCATACAGTCCAGCTTGGCGAGGGCACTCTGGCACCTGCTGCCTGAAATGTCAAGAAAAGTGACTGCCGCCTTTTCCTCGATAAGATGTCTTGCCAGACGGAGCCCTCTTCTTCCGGCTCCGATAATGATTACCTTCATATATCTGCGATTATAGCGGAAAAAGCCATATCTTCAAACACCCACCCGCCCTTTGTTTTTACTACCCTCTCATGCTACAATGGGTGCCATGAAAGACTTTACGGTACTCGATCTTCTCGACCTGGACGTGAAGGACAACGGAGTGCTGAAGCTGCGTGTCCTGGCAGGAAGGGCCGGACTGTCCCGCATAATAAGGACGCCGCTGCTCTCCAGACCGGGCCTTCCGCTCTCAGGTTTCTTCATGAACTTCAACTCATGCACGATACAGCTCTTCGGAAAGGGAGAGCAGGCGTATATCAGGAAGCTGCTTGAGGAGGGAAGGACGGAAACCCTGGAGCGCATCTTCTCCTCGGACATCCCGTGCTGCATCTTCACCAAGGCCACAGGACTGGATCCAGCCATAATCGCACTGGCCGATAAGCATGAGGTTGCGGTGCTGACCACCGAGCTTGACAGCTCTGACTTCTCACGCATGTGCTATGTGGTCCTCGATGAGGTGTTTGCGAAAACAGAGACAATCCACGGGGTACTCACCGAAGTGTTCGGCATCGGTGTCCTGATAACGGGAAATGCGGGTATCGGAAAGAGCGAGACCGCCCTGGAGCTCATTGAGAGGGGGCATCGCCTCGTCAGTGACGATACGGTCAGGCTCAAGAACATATCGGGAACCCTGCTTATCGGGACGGGAGCCAACCCTGCCCTCGCCCACCACATGGAGATAAGGGGTATCGGAATCATAAACGTGGCAGCCATGTACGGTATCGGAGCGATCAGGGAAAAGAAGCAGGTCCAGCTCAACGTCTGTCTCGAGGAGTGGGACAGCAGCAGGAACTACGACCGCATCGGTGGCATGCTTGAAGCCGAGTACCTCGGCATCAGGATCCCGAAAATAGAAATACCGGTCCGACCGGGCCGGAATGTCCCCATTCTCATCGAGACCGCGGCAAGACTGGAAAGGCTCAAGAAAAACGGCCTTTACAGCGAGAAGGATTTCGACAGAAGCGTGCTTGACTACCTGGAGGGTGAATCCGCGAAGGGACTTTTCATGACAAAGGAGTGAGAGATGGTTTCAGGTGAACTCACGGTGGAAAACAGGGCAGGAATCCATACAAGGCCTGCAGGACAGATAGTCAAAACGGCTTCCCGTTTCAGATCCGACATCTTCTTCATTAAGGATGACATGCGGGTCAACGGCAAATCGATCATGGGAATAATCACTCTCGGTGCGACCTACAGGACAAAGCTTACCTGTGAATGCACCGGGGAGGATGAAAAGGACCTTTTCGATGCAGTGAAAAAACTGTTCCTCAACCGCTTCGAGGCAGAAAGTTGAAGGGGCGGCTGACAAAGCGCCAGGAGGAAATCCTTGCCTTCATCACTGCCTATCAGAGGGAGAACATGATATGCCCCTCTCTGGAGGAGATCTCAGACCACTTTAAAATAGCGGTCAGCTCAGTCTTCGACCACATGGAGGCACTTGAAAAAAAGGGGGTAATCGAACGCATCCCGGGACAGGCCCGTTCAATACGGCTTACGGGAGAGGAACGTCAGCTGAAGGCCCTTACCATTCCCCTGACGCTGAAGGACGGAAGCACTTCCACCCTTACCCTCTCAACCCTGCTTCTCAGGGGTGAGATCCCCTATTTTGCCGTCGAGATGCAGGATGACTCGATGAAGAACATCGGCATCATGGAAAATGACCTCCTGATCTTCAGGAAGACCTCTGTTGCGGAGGAGCGGGACATAATATACTTTCTCGATGAAAGCAGCGAGGAAGTGCTTGTAAGAAGGTACACCAGGGAGGCATCACGTTTCGTCATGCTGCCCGAAAGCGACAACGTCCCTTCAAGAATATGCAGGAACATCACGATCCTCGGCGTGCTTTCAAAGGTTCTCAGAAGTTATGAATGACGCATACATACTATTCGGTCCGGAAGAAGGAAAGAAACAGGACTGGCTCACGGAAAAGAAGAAGGAGGTGCTCGGCGCCCATCCCGATGCGGAAACGGTACTGCTCTTTACCTTCGAAACCGGTCCCGATGAGCTTCTGGACGCCCTCCAGTCGGCATCGCTCTTCTCCTCCTACCGCCTCGTTCTCCTCAAGAACTTCAACGATATTAAGAAGGGTCCCTTTCTTAATGCTCTTGTGAAGTTCCTGAAAAGCGACTCTGACGGCACCACACTCATCATGGTGAGTGATGAAGTCTCCCAGAAGCGCTTTCCCGCGGAGCTCACTTCCGCTCTGGACAAATCCCGGATCATCCCGTTTTACGAGATGAGGGATGATGAGAAAAAGTACTACGTCCAGACACTCTTCAGGAAGGAAAACTTCAGGATCGAAGGCGAGGCAATCTCACTCATCCTCTCCCTTGTGGAAAACAACACGCTGGAGCTCAGGACCTTCTGCTACCCTGTCATAGACTTCTTTGCAAAGCGCAGTGAGCGGACGATCACGACCGATGACATCTCCGCATTTCTGGCCCATACCAGGGAGGAGACTCCATCCACCCTCTTTGCCTACATTGCCGACGGAAACCTCCAGGGGGCCATCAGCTCTGCAGACAGAATGCTGCTTATGAGAAATGACGGTGGAATCGGAACGGTATCGGCCCTGGGAAAGTATTTCAGGGTCCTGGAAGACCTCCACTCACTCACCCGGAACATGAGTCTCAGGGATGCCTTCCGGCAGGCAGGCTCCCTTAAGACCTCCCCCTTCGACTACAAGGGCGTCTTCAACCTCAATGACCAGCAGAGCTACACCAAGGCCCTGAGAAGGTACGGTGCTGAGGACACTGACCGTATCATAGCCCTGCTGGAGAGTGCAGATGCAGAAGTGAGAAAGACCCCGCCTGAGATGCTCAAGGTGACGCTGGAAACACTTCTGTCAGTGATAATCAGATCAAAGGGAAAGGTAACGCCCCTCACACTAGAGCGTGAGCTTATGGATGATTCTTTCAGCCACATCAAGGGGAATTGAGCACTTCTTCGCCAGCGCCGGACCATCCAGCTCGAGTATTCCCTCGACACTGCCGCACGCTTCCATGATCTTCCGGCTTCTGGCCTTTCCGACGCCCTCAATCGACTCCAGGAGGGCGAAGGATGCATCCCGGCTTCTCATCCGCTGATTGGCACTGGTTGCGAAGCGGTGACACTCATCCCTGACGGCGATGAGCACTCGCAGCGCACTGTCAGCCCTATCCAGCACCAGATTAGGCCTGTCATCGGGGAAAACCAGCTCCTCGTTGCGCTCGGCAAGACCCACTACAGGCACGTTTTCAAGTCCGATTATCTCAAGCATGTCCACAGCGGCATGGACCTGTCCCTTACCGCCATCTATCAGAATGAGATCCGGGATCTCCCGCTTCTCGTTCACGAGCCTGGTGTAACGTCTGGTGACGGCCTCCCTCATCGACTCAAAGTCATCGATCTTGCCATCAAGGCTCTTTATGTTGAAACGCCTGTAATCCTTTACCGACGGATTACCGTTTTTGAAGACAATGAGGGATGCAACGGTGTATTTACCTGCCAGATGTGCGATATCGAAGCCCTCGATGTGGAGGGGAACCTTTTCTATGCCGAGAAGCTCCCTGAGCCTTTCAAGAGCCGGAGTGTTGTCCAGTGCGCACATGCGCTTTTCCACATCCTCCGAGGCATTCACTTCCGCCATTCTGAGAATGCGGTAGTGCTTACCCTCCTTTGGAAAGGCGATATAGAGACTCATGTGAAGCTCCTCACGGAAATACCTTGTCAGCAGCTCGGTATCGATCTCATGGGAGACGTAGAGTTCATTGGGAAGGGAATCACCGTCCGAGTAGTACTGAATGAGGAAGCTCAGCAGTGTTTCCGTCTCATCTCCCATCGTCTCAGCCCGGTAGAGGGCACGGCCCACCAGGGAGCCGGACCTGATCTGCATTATGGCAACGGTACAGAGCGGTCCCCTCATCTCCACTGCGGCGTAGTCCCGGGACTCGCCGGTGGCATCCTGCACTGCCTGCTCGGCAATGACTGTCTCAAGACTCTTCAGGAGCTCCCGCTTTTTCGCCGCCTCCTCAAATCTCAGCTCCCTGGCATCCCTCATCATCTCCTCCCTCAGCCTGATGAGGCTCTTCTGATCATTGCCGGAGAGAAACTCCCTGATCTCCTTCACCTCCTCACAGTACTCTTCCGATGTGACGCCCCCGATGCAGGGACCAAGACACTTATGTATGTGGTAGTAAAGACATGGGCTCTGACGTTTCCTGAGATCCCCATGGCAGAGCCTGAGATGGTATCCCGCCCGGATAAGCTCCAGATAGGTCTCCAGCTGTTTACCCTGGGAAAAGGGTCCGAAGTAATCGGCACCGTCGGGAAGGATCCTCCTGGTCTTGAAGACCCGGGGAAAGTCCTCCTTCGTTATCTTGATCATCGGATAACTCTTCCCGTCCTTCAGGAGGATGTTGTAGTGCGGGTTGTACTTCTTTATGAGATTGTTCTCAAGCACCAGCGCCTCATACTCATTGCCGGTGATGATGTAGTCGATGTGGTCGATCTTCGAAACCAGGGCGGATGTTTTGGCATCCCGTCCCGAAAGGAAGTAGGACGAGACGCGCCGTCTCAGGTTCTTTGCCTTTCCGACATAGATAACAGTGTCGGATGCATCCTTCATCATGTAAATCCCGGAGTTCTCCGGAAGGGCATGGGCTTGGTCTTTTGCACTCATAAGAACTATAATACTACTCTGAAAGGAAAACATCCATGAGCGCATATGACTCTCTGCTGGCCTCCTTCCCGCCTGAAAGGCAGGAAGCCTTCACGGCCCTCTTCGAAAAGTACTCAATGACACAGGCTGACAGGCTTCAGTTCCTGAAGGACAGTGCCGATCTCGAACTCTTTCAGGAGAAGGATCTGCTTTCGGTACTAGATATGCAAAAAATCGATTCCCGGCAGGCCAAACGGAGGGCTGAGGAGCTGATGAGGGAGGAAAGGGCGTACATGAGGGCCCTCCGTTACACCCCAACCGACTACTCCTCCTTCAACCCTCCCGTCATCAGGAGAAAGAAGGAGTGCATTGAGGAAATAAGCTCAGAAGGCATGAAGCTCTGGGGAAAGTGTCCCTGTCCCGTGGACGGGGAGAAGACAAGATGCTGCAGGCTCACGACGCTGGATGCGGCAATGCAGTGCTCCTTCGGCTGTTCCTACTGTTCCGTCCAGTCCTTCTACAGCGAGAACAGGATAAAGGTCGTCACCGATCTGGAAAGAAGCCTGGAAAATGCCGATCTTAATGGAATCTGGCACATAGGAACGGGACAGGCCTCGGACTCCCTCCTCACGGGAGACAGGTACGGCACGCTCTCAGCCCTTTCAGCCTTCGCTGAAAAACATCCCGACATCGTCATCGAGCTCAAGAGCAAGAGCGGCAGAACCGATGTCTTTGACCGGGAATACCCTGCCAACATGATCTTCACCTGGTCGCTGAACGCTGAGGAGATGATAAAAAAGGAAGAGCACCTCACAGCATCCCTCGAAGAGCGAATCCGGGCAGCAGCTGCGGCCAGGGACAACGGCTCCCCCGTCGGCTTTCACATCCACCCCATGATCTGGCATAAGGGCTGGGAAGAAGGATACGCCCATGTGGTCTCCCTGATCGAAAAAAACTTCTCACCCTCCGATATCTGCATGATAAGCTTCGGCACGCTTACCTTCACAAAGGCAGTCCTCCAGCATTTAAGGACCCACCGCACCCCGTCCCGGGTGCTTGAAATCCCCCTGGAGGAGGCTGCGGGAAAGTATTCATACAGTCTAGACATCAAGAGAGAGATGTTCTCGAAAGCATACTCCTTCTTTTCAGAGGAGTTTAAGAAGGAAGTCTTCTTCTACCTGTGCATGGAAGATCCATCCCTCTGGAAGCCATGCCTCGGCCGGGAATACGCCTCTGACAGCGAGTTTGAAGCTGACATGAAGAAATCATACTTCCGGAAGATCAGGGACTTCGTCTCATAAGGCGCAAAGCAGAGCTTTCTGATATCAGCATCCCCCATCACCTCATCCATAAGCGTGCACTCATGCACCGAGGAGTAGGCAAAGGGCACAGTAACCGATGCAACGGCCTCCTTGCGATGGGCTCATAGAGTCTTACGACAATACCCTTTCCGTCCATGCTCTCCTTAACAGAGTCGGCAACGACATCACCCGAGACGTTGACTATCGGTGTTACCTCCCGTCCACTGTAATGGAAAGGAAGCCTGTTCAGATTGTGGGCAAGCCTTACCGCTTCCATCCGTTCAGCGGCCCTGTGAGGCACGAATGCATAGATGAACTCATGCTCTCCCCTGTCGGCACTCTCATCAGGATAGGATGTAGATCTCAGCATATTGAGAGAAATCATTCCGTTTTTGGCTCTTAGACCATACTTACAGTCGTTGATGAGTGAGAATCCATACTCACCGTCATAGACAGTCACATATCTTCTGGCACAGATTTCAAACTGGGTCTTCTCCACCGGGCTCTCATCGTGAGTGGTTCGCCTTATCTCACCGTTCTGGATCTCGCATATGACCTCATCACCCCAGACGGAAGGTGAGAATTCAACTCTCAGCATCCGGTCGTTCTCATGCCAGTTAACGCGGGTATGGAAGTAAAGGGTATTCACACCGGGAAGAAGTACTATGTGCTGCTCTATAGTGCTCTCTGAAAAGGCGTACCTGTTAACGACTCCCGAAACCGGTCCGTCCTCAAAGATCTGGCTCTCATAGGGTGTAAGCTCCTGCCTTTCCCCCTTATGGTACTCCAAGTCAATCTCCCAGGCTGTATATGATAGCCTTGAATTACCGAGAAAGATAACGAAAATTCCCCAGAAAGATCGAATCAATCCCGGGGCACTTAATTAAAGTGTCTCTATTAAGTAATCTCCATGAGTCGATAAGCGACAAAGGAGATTGGGAGAATGCCCTGCCACCTATAGTTCTCCATATAGTTTTTTCGCTGGGAATTGGAAGTGTCAGTAAATACGGCTATATTCTCCGTTTTAGGTATAAGATTCAATTTTTTTTTTGGTATTACTCAATCATTAAAAAACCATAAGGCTTGACAGGGATTTGGATTGACACTCCAGATTCCCTAGTACATGTGGTGGGACCAGGCGAGGGAAGAATGAAGGATCGGATAAGGGAAATAAGGGAGCACTATGGGCTCTACCAGGCTCAATTTGCACAGAGGATAAACAAGTCCCCCGGCTTCATTTCGCTCGTCGAAACGGGGAGAAGCAACCTGTCCCGGGCAGTGGTGGAGCGAATCTGCGCCATCTATGGGGTGGATGAGGCTTGGCTGGTGGATGGAAAGGGTGAAATGACCGACAAGGCTCCTGTGGATATGGAGAACATAGGAGTACGGTTGAAAGCGGTACGGAAGGACAAGAAAATGACCCAGATGCAGTTCTCATCAGCAATCGGGTACTCGAAGCTCCAGATATGCTTCATAGATATAGGAATGAACAATACTTCCGATGAACTGATACATAAGGTAGTATCGGTGTTCGAAGTGAACCTGGAATGGCATCTCACAGGGAAAGGGGAGATGTATTCTTCAGCTCCTGAGAAGCTGGATGATGAGCTGGCAAGGTGGTTGAATGAGCACCCTGAAATGATCAGGGAGTTGAGAAGGCGAAGCGAGTTGGAGAAGAAAAAGAAGAAAAGAGAAAAAGTGGAGAAGAAAGCAAAAAAAATATAAAAGCAAACTAGAGACTCGTTGGCTGTGAAAGGCTGGCGAGTCTTTTTTTTTATTCTTTCGTCTTGCCACCTTTCCTCAAACCTGACGGTCAAAGTAACGGGTAATGAAAAATTGTTTAGCTTCTACTTTCTTTCAAGGCGTAACCTCGATTATAATAATAAAAAATTCTTATACAAAGGAGCATATTTGAAATGAAATCCAGATTGAAAACTTTGATTCTCTTTGCGTTGTTTTTGTGTATCCTGTTCACATCCGTTTCCTGCAAAAAGGTAGAAGCAACATTCTCAGATGGTTACAATACTTTTCAGCTTTATAAAGACGGAACAGGAAAGTTCATTAATGAATCAGGGAAAAAATTTGACTTGGCATGGAACGAAAGAGAAGTCACTACAAACAAGGTAAATGTATACAACATCTATAAAGATCAGTTCGGATATATGAATAACGTCTTATTCACTAGTAAAGAAGATGTCCTTAGTTCAGATAAAATGATCCTCGAAGTAGAGAGAAACAAATTTAGTTGGCTTTATAGAGAATAAAACTATAAGCAGACTCGTTGGCTGTGAAAGGCTGGCGAGTTTTTTTTGGATCTAAATCGGGTGGAGGTGCGGACAAATTCTTGGACCTGAGATGACAGTGAGGAGTAGAAATGTCGTTTAGTGAGGAAGGAGTACGACTCTGACAGCGTATCCGTAGTAATAAAGGAGCTTCTGATCCGTTCCCTCTCCCTGCTTTCCATAGACAGTGTCGCCTCCTCTTCCATGCCCGGCTGGCTTTACGACCTCACCCTGCTCCTGCACTCTCCCGAGTACATCACGCTCTTAGCAAAGCAGATCTATGAGAAGAGCGGATACAGCGCACCTGTCGTCATCTCCGCCTTCCGCAGATACTTTTCAATGAGCGTGAAGAAATACATGACCGCAATAAGGATGGACCGGGCGAAAAGCCTTCTGACAGCCACAAAGCTTTCGGTGCTGGAAATCGTTTCAAGGCTGGGATACTCCAGCCTCAGCCACTTCACAAGGCTTTTCAGGGAATACTCGGGCATGCCGCCCTCCCAGTACAGGATGAGGTGGGAAGAAAAACACTCAGTTGCGGATTGATATTTCCATTCCGCCTTATTTTCAGTACATTACGATTATGTACAACGAGGAAAAACTGAATTCCAGACTGAGCCTATACTATGAAGCCCTGGCCCAGGAGGAAACGCTCTCTGACAGGGAAAGGGAAAAGCTTGTTAAGGACATTAACAGGGAAATTGAACGCATCAACAAGATGGCCGACAGGTACAGGGAGGCCCATAAGAAGCTGGTGGAGGCCTCTGATGAGCTTTCCACCAGACTCCGTGATACCGAGAAGAGCACGAAGAGGCACTTCGGTATAAAGAACGCTCCGGCCAACGGCACCATCGATTTCAGGGAGAATCAGATCGATCACTTTGCCAGGGGAATAAACTTCTACAAGCTCTTCATCATCTTCTTCTCAGGCTCCTTCGTCGGAGTCCTGATCGAACTGCTGTGGTGCTACCTCAGAAACGGATATTTCGAGAGCCGTTCAGGACTGGTCTACGGCCCCTTCAACCTGGTCTACGGTATAGGTGCCCTGGTGCTGACAATGGCCCTCTACCGCTACAGGAACAGGTCATGGACCTTTTCCTTCATCGGAGGCTTCGTAACCGGAAGCGTCATCGAATACTTCTGTTCATTCTTTCAGGAGCTTCTTTTCGGCTCCACAAGCTGGGACTACTCCAACATTCCCTTCAACCTCAATGGCAGGATATGCCTGCTGTACTCGGTATTCTGGGGCGTTCTGGGAATCTTCTGGATTAAGAAAATCTATCCCAGGATCGCGGGATGGATACTGAGGATCCCGGACAGGGTGGGAAAAACTGTTGTCTGGATCCTGCTTGCATTCATGGTCGTCAACTCGGCAGTCTCCGGTGCGGCCGTATACCGCTGGGCGGAGCGCACCGGCGGAAAGGAAGCCTCAGGCTCCCTTGAGAGGGTGCTTGATGAAAGATTTCCCGATGAGCGGATGGAGAGGATCTATGCGAACCTGGAGTTCACCTGAAACGCCTGAGGAGGGCCCAGGCCGCAACGGCAGTGACTCCCATCATGGTTGCCACGGCAAAGTAGGCGGCCTCATATCCGGATGAGGATACGATGCTGCCCACGGCCACGGGACCGAGGGACATTCCTATTCCGTACACTGCCTGATAAAAGCCCATCGCGGTGGACCTCTTCTCCTCGCTCACGCTGCTCACTACCTTGGCCATGAGAAGACCGTTGATGATGAGGTTTCCGATACCGGCCAGGATGTTTGCAGCGGCCAGGAGCAGGCCTTCCCCGGAGAGACCTATGATGAGGGCAGCGGCTGCAAGAAGCATGAAACCGCCAAAGAGCGCCGTACGGGCACTGATGCGCCTTAACAGCTTCTTTCCGATGTAAGGTGCCGTGATTACCTGAATCAGGGTGAAGGACAGGGAGATAATCCCGATCATGAATGAGGATGTCCCCGCTGCCGCCGCTCTTCCGCTCGTGAACGAGAAGACGGTTCCCTGCATGTAGAACTGCATCATGACGGCAAGCAGGGAGGCTGCTATTATGGACGGGGTCTTTATCACTGAAACCACATGGGAGAAGCTGAAGCTCTCATGCTTTATCTTCACGGGCTCCAGCAGCAGGACTGCAAAGATACTGACGCAGCCCGTCAGGAAGGAGCATAACAGCGGTATCTTATATCCCCAGACCGAGGCGGTAAGGATACCCAGGAAGAAGGCAAGCAGCTTTCCTCCGTTGGAGAACGCGTTCACGTTCGTCATTGCGGTGACGGACTCATCATCCCGGTAGTACGCGTTGTACAGAACCGTGAAGGCAAGCCACGTCGAAGCGGCAAGGCCTGCGACGACGCGGCATGTTATTATCGCCCAGGCTGAGGTTGCGAGCATCAGGAAGAAGGACGAGAGTGTTGTGGCCACCGTTCCGAAGAGTATGGTCTTTTTGTAACAGGAGAAGGCATCCGTGATGATCCCGATAGGAATTCGGGCGAATATCTGCGTAAAGCCATAGACACCCGTCATAATCCCTATGAGGGTCGAGGCAAAGCCCAGACCCTCCAGATATGGGGTGAAATAAGGTGCATGACAGTACTCCGATGCCCAGAAGAACACCATTGCGATACATAATAAATCCCGGGATCTCTTCTTTGTCATTGTATGCCCCTCCCATTACCTTAATGTCATTTTCTGACAAGTATGCCGGGGCGGAGGAAAACCCTTCCGTCGACTTCGATGGTGTTTACAGGGAAGATTGCGGGTCCTGTCACGGGGATGACCTCATCCTTGGTGCAGATGACAGTATCCTCACTCTTCGTTCCGGTGATTGACGGATTCCAGCAGAAGGCCTGATGGTCACTGATGGTGCCCGGAGTGTCAAAGCCTACCCTGTAGTCCCTGCCCTGATAGCCGATGGGACCACCCTGATGGTGCTTATCGAATTCATCGGCATAGCCAAGCTCGGCATACTTCCTTCTTCCGGCCTCAAGGGCAGCCGTGAACGTTTCGCCGGGGCGCGATGCGTTCATGTAGGTGCAGTCGATCACCTGATTGTCGTGGTACTGCTTGAGCTCGGCTTCGGTCGGCTCATAGAACCAGACATAGCGGGTCAGGCAGATAACGAGTCCGCTCCGTCTGAAGTTTCCTCCGATCTGTACCCGGTTTTTGATCTTTCTGGAGGTCGGAAGCGGATGACGATAGAGAGCGATTCTCTCATCAGCGGCAACCATGCATGAAAGGATCTCAAGGCCCTTCTTCTCCATGGAGGCGATGATGTCGGCTGCAACCTCATACTCGCTCATGCCGGGCACGATCCTCATTGCGGCTTCCTCCATCGCGACGGAGGCATCCTTTCCGATTTCCCTGTAGCGCTCAATCTCATCCTCAGTGAGGTCAAACCTGAGCTTCTGTATGAGGGAGGCCTCCGCACCGGTGTCGTATGCGACCCTGCCGGAGGGAACGAGAGCTGCTATCGTCCTCTTCTCAAAGGTGGCGTCATGCCACACTCCTGCATGGATCTCAAAGCCGAGCTCCTCCAGATGCTCCTCATCCCTCATGCGGGGTGCCTCAATATTGTTCGTGACGGCGTAACACTTATCGGCCGTCACCAGAAGGCCGCAGTTACCCGTGGCACCCATGCCCACATAGTTCCTGCCGCCGGCAGTCAGCCAGGCGAAGTTATCCTGCCCCTTGAGGTATACACCGTCAAAACCCTTTTCACTCATCAGAGTCCTGATTCTCGAAAGCTTTATTTCAATTTCCCTTTTCATTGTTTTTCTCCCTTATGTTCCTCACTATTGAGAACACTATGATGACGACTGAAAGGATCAGGAAGACGCATGATATCGGATGGGTTATGAAGGTCATCCAGCTGTTTCCCGAAAGGATCAGTGCCCTGTTCAGATTTGATTCGGCAAGGGGTCCGAGTACTATTCCGAGCACCAGAGGGGCACCCGGGTATCCGAACTTCTTCATACCGAAGCCGATTATACCGAAAATGATGGCAATAAGCACGTCAAAAAGATTGTTGCTGTTGGAAAACGCACCGACTATGCAGAGGCTTGCGATTACGGGCAGCAGTATCGTCTGGGGAATCCTCAGGATCCTCGGTGATATCTTTGCACATCCCAGTCCGGTCAGGAGCATGATGAACTGAATCACGATCATGCCGGCGAGAATGGCGTAGACCACCGTTATTCCTTCCGGTTCGACGAAGAGCTGCGGACCGGGCCTGAGACCGATGAGCGTGAGGGCGCCGAGCATTACGGATGTGACCGTATCTCCCGGGACACCTAAGCAGAGCATCGGAATGAGGGCACCGCCCGTGGTTCCGTTGTTGGATGCCTCAGGAGCGGCAATTCCTTCGGGAATACCCGTTCCGAACTGCTCCCCCCTCTTCGAGAGCTTCTTGACAACCTGGTAGGCGAGGAAGCAGCTTATCGCTCCGCCCGTTCCGGGGATGATGCCGATGAAGACGCCGATGAAGCCACCGATGACGGCAGAGAGCAGCAGGGCCCTGAAGTCTTCACCTGTGGGAATGACACGGCCAACCCTCTGGCTTGCCGCAGCCCCTTCCCTCTCCCCGCCCTTCTGGACGATGGTGAATACCTCGCTCATGGCAAAGACACCGATCAGGACCGGGAGCAGCTGCAGGCCTCTCATGAGGCGGACGTTTCCGAAGGTGAAGCGGTCAATTCCTGCCACGGCATCGACACCGACAGTGGAAATGAGAAGACCGACGAAGCCCGCAATGAGTCCCTTGACAGTATCCTTGCCGGTACTTGCCATTATGGAAAGACCAAAGATGCTCAGGGCAAAGAAGTCAGGGGAGGTGAATGAGAGGGCCACCTTTGCCAGCTGGGGAGCGATGAGTGCAAGACAGATCGCGCTGACAAGTCCTCCGATGAAGGAGCTGACTGCCGAAATTCCAAGGGCACGTCCCGCATCCCCGTTTCGGGTCATGGGATAACCGTCAAGGAGAGTTGCTGTTGCGGATGGGGTACCCGGAGTGTTCAGCAGGATTGCCGAAATGCTTCCTCCGTACATGCTGCCGCAGAAAAGCCCGCAGAGCAGAAGAAGCGCCGCACTTGAATCCAGCTTGTAGACGAGGGGAAGCAGGAGGATGATGCCGGTGGAACCGGAGAGGCCCGGGAGCGCACCGATAACCACACCTGCGACGGTACCGAAGACCGCCATGAGGAAATTGAGAGGCTGAAACACATTTGCAAATCCAGCCATAAGCTCAGCAAACATATACCTGCCCCCTTATCCTAAAATTCCCCTGGGGAGGAATACCATGAAGACTCTGGAGAAGAGGATGTAAACCGCCACCGAGAATACGAGTGCTATGACCGCACCCTTCACTTTCCTTTTGTAGCCGAAGAGCATGAATGAAGCAAAGAGGTAGAGCGGTGTGGTGATCAGAAAGCCGACCGGTTTCATAAGTTTATAGTAGGCGAAGGTCAGTGCGGCCATTATCAGGGCGCGCACCAGGTATCTGGTATTGACTGCCCTGAAATCGATCAGGGGGATACCCTTTGCCGATATGATCACACTGATGAGCTGAAGCAGTGCAAGGAAAAAGAGCACCGCACAGATGAACATCGGGTAATCACCGGGGCCGATGCCCTTCTCCGCCGAGGGCATCCCAGATGCATTCAGAAAGAGGAATGCGCTCAGGATCAGCAGCATGATACTTATTATGAAATCCGCTGCCTTTTTCGTATCTTTCATCCATACCTCCTGGATTGACTTAAAAAAAACGGGAAGAGGTACTCCCCCTTCCCGCCATGTAAACCTGAAAAGAGAGCTCAGAGAGTCTTTGCAAGTTCCGCGAATCTTGCGTCCTCGCTCTTCATGAAAGCAGTGGCATCGGCGCTGTTTTTGTATGTGACCTCAACGCTGAGTGATGTCATAGCCTCGATGAACTGGGGGTCTTCGGTGCACTGCCTGATGATTGAATCAAGCTTGTTTACGATTTCATCGGGAGTATCCTTGGGAACAACGACAGTTCTCCACTGGGGAAGCACGCAGTCCACTCCGCACTCCTTGCCTGTCGGGACTTCGGGGAAGGCAGTATATCTCTTGTCAGAGAAGACTGCGAGGATCCTGAGCTGTCCGCTCTGGACGTTCGCGATTCCTTCGGGAGCGTTTGCCATTACACAGTCGACCTCACCTGCGAGAAGACCAGTAATAGCCGGACCACCGCCGCTGTAGGGAACATGTGTGAAGCTGAGACCTGTCTCGTTCTCGAAAATAAGGGCAGCAAGGTGGTTACCGCCGTTGGCACCTGCGTTACCGCATGTGACCTTACCGGGATTTGCCTTGACGTCCGCGATGAGATCCTGGAGGGACTGATACTTGCTGTCAGCCCTTACGACGAGGTAGTTGTAGGATGAAACGACCTGGCTGACTGTCCTGAATGTGTCAACACCTGTGATGACAGTCTCGGAAAGGTGAGTCTTTGCCATTGTTGCGTTGTTCCAGTGCATGATCGCATAGCCGTCAGCTGATGCATCGAGGAATTCGACCGCACCTGTGATACCTGAAGCACCGGGAACGTTCTTGATGACCATTGTCTGTCCGTTGGCATATTTCGGGAAGACATCGGCAAGAGCCCTGAATACGATGTCTCCGCCACCGCCTGCTGACCAGCCTACTGTGGCTTCAACGGTTTTTGAAGGATAAGCGGAAGCTTCGCTTGCGCCCTGTGCGAAAATGGATGATGCGAGCATCAGAACCATTAACAGTGTTACCAGACACTTTTTCATATTTTATCTCCTTTTGCTGCCTGTATGGCATTTGTTTCATACTTCTGCGGGACGTCCCGTCTTTGCACTTTCGTAGATCGCCGCGATGATCCTCACGGCTTCGGTGGCACTCTCACCGGTAACCTCAGGAGCCCTGCCGCTGATGATCGCATCGGCGAAATCCCTGAATTCCAGCTCATGACCTAGGGTGTTGATCGCCTTGGGATCGGAAGCGCCGCCTCCGGCCTTTGTCCTGTCGGCAAAGGAGCGCCTGATCTCCTCATCCTCAGGTCTCTCATTTCTGAAAGACCACACCTTTATGGACTCTTCCTCGAGGACGACGGAGCCTTCCGTTCCCGAAATCTCCAGCTTCTTCAGGAATCCGGGATAGACACCGGTACTTCCCTCTATAACACCCAGGGCCCCGTTTTCGAACCTGAGCACCGCAACACCCACGTCCTCGACCTCGATCCTCTCATGGGCAAGGATCGAAGTATACGCCTGTACCTCACTCACCTTTCCGCAGATCCACTGCAGCAGGTCGATGGCGTGTATCGACTGATTCATCAGCGCTCCGCCGCCGTCCACCTTCCAGGTTCCCCTCCAGGCACCTGAATCGTAGTACTCCTGACTGCGGAACCACTTCACCTGAGCATCGCAGAGAGTCAGCTTTCCGAAGCGTCCCTCCTCCACGGCCTTCTTTATGAGACGGGGTGCCTCATAGAACCTGGACTGGAAGACACCTGTTACAATGACGCCGTATTTTTCAGCTTCCTTCAGTATCTCTTCGCAGCGCTCGGGTGTGATCTCAATGGGCTTTTCGATGATGACGTGCTTTGAGTGCCTGATGGCCGCAAGCGCGCTCTCCAGATGGTAGCCGGATGGAGTTGCAATCGTGACGGCTTCGATTTCAGGATCACTGAGGAATTCCTCAAGGTCCTCATATGCCTTTCCTTCCCCATGCTTTTCGCAGAAGGCCCGGGCCCTGCCCTTAACCATGTCGAACGCACCGACGAAGCGGCAGTTGTCATTCTTCTTTATTGCCAGCACATGAGTCTCCGCAATAACGCCGAGACCGATTATGCCGAATCCGACTTTACGATCCATTTGTGTCTCCTTTTGTTTCAGGTTATCACACATCCGCAATTTGTCAATTAATTTTACTAATTATTTTAACACCCCTCATTTTCCCTCCGGAAAAGGTGATGAACGATAATGACGGATTAATGAAAATGCGTTGTTGCCAATGAAAATATTGAAGCGAAATAATCACTTTTTTGTTTAAAACCACAAATATGTCTTGCCCGCTGAAGGTATGTGAACTAAAATGTCAGGGGTGAGATTTGAAGACCTTGAATTTGTAAACTATAAAAACATAATCGATGCCATCGGGGCAATGGAAAGTCCTTCCAGAGCCTCTGTGGCCAAAGCACTTGCCGTCTCCAAGACTACCGTTTCCTACGTAGTGAGTGACCTTATCGAAAAGGGAATCGTCGAGGAGACCGAGCTTCAGGACAGCGGAAGGCGCGGTCGCCCCGGACTTGGCCTCAGGCTCAGGGACGGTGCCTGGTGCGCACTCGGGGCTGCCTTCATCTCCTCCCACTGGAGCTTCGTGATCACAGGTCTTTCAGGCAGGGTTATCTTCCGGCACGAGGCACCGGAGATCTCGGTTCTCACGCCGGACAGTCTCCTGTCCAGCCTCAAGCATGAACTTAGAGAGATCATGTCATCACTTCCCCATACGATGCTCCCTGCTATCGGTCTGGGTCTTCCGGGAATTGTGGACATTGAGAGAAACCGGATCATAGTGGCAAACGACATGAAGTGGCATGATCCCATAGATTTCGGGAGCAAGATCGAGAAGGAATTCGGCATCAGGGTCTATTCCGTGAACAGATATACGGCGGCAGGTATTGCCGAGTTCAGGTATGCAAACCCCGAAAGGGATCTGGACATGATCTACATAGGTCTTGGACACGGAATACGTTCCGCAATCTTCATCAACGGCAGGCTGCTCTCAGGCGCCACCTATTCAGCCGGACGTATCGCCCACATCGTGGTAGACCAGACAGGGCCGCTCTGTGACTGCGGCAAGAAGGGGTGTCTTCTCACACTTGCCAGCAGCGATGTGCTGATCAGGAAGGCGGATGAGCTGAGAAAGCTCGATGAAAACAGGATTTCAAGGCTGAATGATGAGGGTGTGAAGCTCGATGAGGAGACCATATGCACGCTGGCGGATGAGTATGACACGTGTGCCATGAAGGCCATTGACACGATAGTCGAGCCGCTTGCAAGGGGCCTCGGGGAGATATGTGACATCATCAATCCCAGGAAAATCATCATCGGAGGCCCGATCGGGTACTCATCCCGCTATCTGGTGACCAGGCTGAGGGAGTGTCTCAGGCAGAAGCTCACGGCCTCTCCTGCAGGTGAAGTCCTTAAAGTCGAACAGGCCTGTCTGAAAGATTACGGCTCCGCACTGGGAGCCGCATCACTGGTACTTGAAAACAAGGCCGACCTGCTTTACAGGGCTGAGAACGTGCACTCCTCCATCAAGAACGAAGAGAGGTGAGCCTTATCGCCCCTGCCCGGCCATGCGATGAAGCCATCCTTTGAGATGTGTCTGGCGAATGTGCACCTGACAAAGCGGGCCTTCCCCTCATCGCGCCACGGTCTCATCAGGTAGATTTCACCATCTACATCAAGCGGGGACGTGAAGGTGCAATCCTCGAAGGTCAGGCCATCCCAATCCTTCTTTCCGGAGGGAGCCGTGACAAAGCCCTTTTCCACGCTTATTATCTCGGCATTTCTGAAAATGGCATCACCGCCGCCGAAGATGAAGTCGACGCCACCTGAAATGCTGCCGCCCTCAAAGAGGGTATAAGTCCTCTTTCTGGGCAGGAAGCATCTGGGACCGTAGAAGCCCCTCTCTTCCCTCTCCTCATCGGGAAGAGGTGCCAGGAAGAGTGTATCCTGATGACCCATGAGGTTCACGTTCACAAGGTGGGACTCATCCACGTCCAGGTAAAGCGCGACGGCCTGTCCCGCATCACAGCCCTTCCCGGCCGTGTTCTGGATTGTGAGATTCTCAAGGTGAAGCTTTTCGCCTGAGAAGAAGGCAGTGTAGCTTCTGAAGGTCCCCCTCTTCCATCCATCGGCAAGCAGCTCCCTGGCTCCGTCGGAGTAGGTGATGAGAACCTTACCCTCACCCCTGATGACAAGATCATGCTTGTCGGAAAAGAGCTTTTCCCTGTAGATTCCTTCCTTCACCGTAATCGTGGCAGGAACCATGTAAGGCACTGCATCGAGTGCCTCCTGAATTGTCATGTATGAGCCGTTTCCGTCCTTGGAAACGGTAAGGGTGTATCTTCCGTTCATTTCAATTTTGAGAGGAATATCTCCTTCTCCCTCTTTTCAAGGGTGCATTCACCGCCCTCCAGCATCACCTTAAGGGCCTCAAGCTCCCTGGCTGAGAAGGTGGCTGAGCCGAGCTTCAGATTGATGAACGCTTCAGCAGCCATCGGGCATACCGCCTTTACCATCTCCAGCATAACCTCGGCATATGCCCTGATCTCGTACTGGGCATGGCCGTCCAGGCGGAGGCGCAGGAAGTGGAAGAGATTGTGCAGGTCAATCTCCCAGTAGAACTCAGTGTACATTGAAAGCGGCAGGTTGATGCGGCTTATCTCTCTGGCAATTCCCTCATCGAGGAGCTCATGGTATACGCGGAAGGTCTCCTCCGCATTCTCCCTTAAGGCATTCTGAACCTTTGAGGCGACCTCCGGGCTGACAGGCTCGTTTTTGCGTCCCTGCTTGTTGTCCTCGCTCTGAAGCGCGATCTTATCGGATGAAGGAATATATACCTCATCCTTCATTACTGAGTATCTGCCGCTGATTTCGTTCATGCGGGCCGTGCGGTGACGCACCCACTGTCTGGCCACGAAGATCGGAGCCTTGACATGGAAGGTGAAGACCACCTGCTCAAAGGGGGAAGTATGGTCGTTTCTCAGAAGATAGTTGATAAGTCCCCTGTCCTGTCTGTAGCTCTTGGTGCCGTCCCCGTAGCTGACACGGGCGGCCTGCACTATCCTCTGATCGGAACCGAGGTAATCAACAAGACGGACAAAGCCGTGATCAAGAACGGTAAACTCCTTGTCCAGTATTTTTTCCGCTTCTTCCACAACACAGTGTGCCATTGTTTATCTCCTATATTTTACCCATCCTCTCAAGGGCGAGGGCCACGGCGGCAACCGCCGCTGTTTCCGTTCTGAGGATGTGGTTTCCCATTACGGTCGGGATGAATCCCGATTCGAGAAAGAGCATGCGCTCCTTCTCACTCCACCCCCTTTCAGGACCTATTGCAAGGGTGACACTCCCCTTTTCCAGCTCCAGGGAGGAAAACCTCACCGATCCGACGACGTTGTCAAGCAGCAGGTGAAGACCAGGATCCGCCAGGGAAACAGCCTCCCTGACACTTCCTGCAAATATGCATTCGGCAACTCCCGTGTGCCCTCCCTGCATCGCACCGGAGAGCATTATCTTCCGGTACTCACCCTCCGTGTAGAGCCCGGAGGAGCGGTAGCTCTTCTCACCGAGTTCTGACGTGGTGAGAATTATGCGGGATACCCCCAGGGAAACAAGCTCCCTGAGAATACGCTTCATGCAGATCGGACGGACCATTGCGAGGATCACGGTGAGGGGAAAGAGACTGCTGTCCTCCTTCTCCGGTACAAAGGAGAAGGAGACACCTTCACCCGTTAACGATGTTACGGTGCACTCTCCCCTTTCGGCGTTGATGATTCCGCCCCGGAAGGTGCTGCCCTCTTTTGCATGCAGCACGTTCCTGAGGTGGTCAAACCGCTCATCGCCCTTTGTGAACTCCCGTTCATCCCTGTCAAAGAGGATTATGTTCACTTTTCCTTCCGTAAAGATCGATGTAGTACTTCAGACCGCTGAAGTTATTCTCATCCGCAAGCATCTCCGAGCTCATCTTCCAGGACCAGTTGGACGTCCCGCACGTGGAAGGGACATTCATCCTGGCATTCTCATCAAGGCCGAGCACGTCCTGTACCGGGATTATCGCATATGCGGCAGTGGATGAGAGCACTGCCCTTATCATCTTATAGACAATGCCGCCGTCATCGGTTTCAAGGTAGCGCCTGACGTAGTCCTTATCCTTATCACCGAGGGAACGGTACCAGCCCAGCGTCGTGTTGTTGTCGTGGGTACCGGTATACATCACGCTGCTCTTTTCCACGTTGTGGGGAAGGTATGCGTTGGTTGTGTCGAATTCTCCATCATCATCAAAGCCGAAGGCGAACTGGAGGATCTTCATTCCCGGAAGTCCGTTTCCGTCCCTCAGGGCCTCCACATCCTCGGTAATGACACCCAGGTCCTCGGCGATGATGGGCAGGTTATCGCCCAAAGCACCCTTGAAGGCATCGAGAAGCTTCTGACCGGGAGCGGGGACCCACTTACCGTTTATTGCAGTATCCTCACCTGCAGGAACTTCCCAGCATGCGGCGAAGCCCCTGAAGTGGTCGATGCGGACGATGTCACACATCTTCAGCGTCTCCCTGAGACGGCTGATCCACCAGGCAAAGCCGGTTTTTTCATGCTCTTCCCAGCGGTAGAGAGGGTTACCCCAGAGCTGACCTGTGGCACTGAATGCATCTGGCGGTACTCCAGAGGAAGCTTCCTGCCTGCACTCCTCATCAAGTTTCAGCAGCTTCGCATTCGTCCAGGCATCGACGCTGTCCGGTGCGACGAAGATGGGGATGTCCCCTATGATTTCTACTCCGTGCTCATTGGCATATTTCTTGAGTGCATTCCACTGGGAGAAGAAGAAGTACTGAAGGACCCTGACGATCTCGATCTCCTCAGCCTTTTCCTTCCTTACCCCGGCAAGGGCTGCTTCATCCCTCTTCCTGAGTTCTTCTGGCCATACGAGGAACCATCTGGAGTCATTGTATTCCTCAACGAGGACCGAGTAGAGGGCATAGTCATCGAGCCACCAGGCCTTATCGCTGCAGAATGCTGCATATTCCTCTGTGGGTGACTTGAGGAACTTACGGGCAGCCTTTCTAAGCAGGGGCATCTTGAATTCCCTTGCCCTGCCATAGTCAACGCGTTCCGTCTCGAACGACTTGCCCACCAGGTCAGTGATATCGAGAAGGTCATCGAGATAGAGGGTTTCCAGATCGATGAGAAGCTCATTGCCCGCAAAGGTCGAACGGGCTGCATAGGGACTGTCACCGAATCCGGTGGGGCCTAAGGGAAGTATCTGCCAGAGTGAGACGTGGGCAGCTTCAAGCTTATCAACAAAGGCGAATGCCGCCTTTCCAAGTGTGCCTATCCCGTACTTTCCGGGAAGACTTGTGGGGTGCAGCAGTACACCTGCTTTTCTTTTCAGTTCATTCATAATTGTGAGTATATTGAACAAAATGCGTCTTTGCAATCAGACAATTGGTTTCAGATATTCCCATATCCAAACGGACACCCAAATTAATGGATTTAAAAAAATGAACGCCTTGAACGATTACTCCATTATAATTATATATGTAATCTATATATATCTTGATTAACCCCCTGTTTTGTGCTATGATTCGACCATGGAAGGCAATGAAGTGATGTTTACAGTCGGACAGCATGTAGTCTATCCGCAGCAGGGTATGGGGATCATCAGATCCATCGAGGAAAAAAAGCACGGCGGGGCAACTGAAAAGTATTACAGCATATATCTTAAGAACTCCGACATGAACATCATGATCCCTGTGAACAGGGCCGCTTCCATCGGGATCAGGAGTGTCGTCACCGCCGAGGAAGCAAAGGCTGCCATCGACGGCATCAAGGGCAAGGTAAGATCTTCCACTCAGGACTGGAAGCAACGCCTCCACCAGAGTCAGGAGCTCCTTAATGACGGTGCGATCGCTTCCATTGCAAAAGTGGTCCAGACACTGTATCATCGCTCTAAGATCAAGGAACTTCCCATTCAGGAAAAACGCATTTACGAGGGAGCCCTCTCGCTTCTCATCGAGGAATCATCCCTGGCCCTAAATCTTGGAGAGGAAGAAATCTCAGCCCTGATCCTTGAGAGACTTGAAAGCTGAAAATGTCAATTCCGGGTTTTGCGCTTGTCGTCACCGCGGCAGGCTCCTCACTGAGGTTCTCATCGGCATTTGATGAGGGAGAAACGGTTAAAAAGGAATTTCTTGAAATCGACGGTCATTCCGTGCTTTACCGGGCGACCGAACCCTTTTTCGAACTGCCATCCCTGATGGCTGTCGTCATCACGTACAGAAAGGAATCCCTGGACGAGACCATCGTCGCCCTGGAGGATCTTGCAGACATCAACTCAATTCCGATGTTCTTCGTCGAGGGTGGTGCCACCCGACAGGAATCGGTGCGTCTTGCACTGGAAAAACTCAGTTCGCTGGGAATGGATTTCCCATATGTGGCCGTCCAGGACGGGGCAAGGCCTTATGTGACTCCCCGCCTTATAATAAACATACTTGCAACCGCGGCAGGAAGCTCGGGAGCGCTTCCCGCCCTTCCCATGACCGACTCCGTCAGAAGGATAGATGGCATGGGCAGGATCATCGAGTGTCCCTCAAGACGCGGTCTTGTACGGGTACAGACCCCTCAGATCTTCGAGTTTGAAAAGCTGCTTGATGCCCATGAGAGATTTGCCGACCTTCAGGCAACCGATGACAGCGAGCTCTACGTGGCTGCCGGATATGAGTGCACGGTATGCGAAGGCAGTGAGGAAAATATCAAGATAACCTACGAAGCGGACATTCCTGATGCCCGTGAGCAGATTGCGAAGTACATAGAGGACAGGAGGAAGGGACGCACTTCAAGGGAAGCCAATGAGACATTCCGCCGCCTTCTCCATTCAGGGGATGAACTATGAGGATCGGACAGGGCTTTGACCTTCACAGACTGAAGGAAGGACGCCGTCTCCTGCTAGGCGGTGTGGAAATCCCCTCTGACATGGGTGAGGATGCCCACTCAGACGGGGATGTACTCCTCCATGCCCTCATCGACGCACTGCTGGGATCAAAGGCCCTGGGAGATATCGGACAGCACTTTCCACCCTCAGACATGAGATATAAGGACATGGACAGCAGGGAGCTGCTGAAACGCACCCTTGCCCTTGCATCCTTTCACATAATCAACATTGACTGCAACATCATCCTCCAGACGCCAAAGCTCTCCCCTCATATAATGGATATAAGAAAGAGCCTGGCATCCCTGCTGGACATGGATGTATCTGACATCTCAGTCAAGGCCAAGACGGCAGAGCACATCCTCGGGGAGCTCGGACGGGGCGAAGCAATCGCCGCGGAAGTAACGCTTCTTACCGAGTGACAAAGAACGGGAGCCCTTTCGAGGCTCCCGTATCTGTATATTCCGAAATAATCAGTGAGAGATCAGCATGGTTCTGGGATCCAGGCGTACACCAAGGGGTTTAGCCACTTCCTCACCATGTGCCCTTACCACGGTCATGACGACCTTATCCACATCCTCCCTGTATCTGAGGCCCACGAGGACATCGATGTAGGGGAGATATTTTTCAAGAGTATTGGGTACGCCATACTCATCATAGACCACATCGGGACGGACGGGAGACACGCTGAACCAGACTTCCAGGTTCATCTCCTTTGCGAATTCCCTGATTCTGATGATGTCGTCATCATCAGCGATTGTGAGCTTGTAGCCGTCAAAGAGAATTGCATCTGCCTTGAAGGCACCCTGCTCGATGAGGGACTTGAGTGACTTCAGGACCTTCTCGATCGAAACCTGATCCTGTGAGAAGTTCATGACGACACGATTAGATAAAATACTTGAATAAACATTATGAGCATCATCGAGACTCTGTACCTCGGAAATCTCCCTGAAGACTTCCTTATACCAGTTCATGACATGCTCAACATTGCCTGAGAAAGACACGTGAATTACATTCTCGCCTCTGAGAAGCTTATCCGTAGCCAAGTGGACAAGGCATGCTGTCTTACCGACGCCGTGGCGTGAAACGATGACGCCCATGTTGCCTTTTCCAAGACCGCCGTTGATTGCATCGTCAAAGACGCGGAGCGGGCTGATCTTGTTCAGTTCCTGGATATCCATAACCATACCTCCGATTGAGATTCGTTTTGCTCATTATACCATGTGAATAATCTTAATCAACAAGATTATTGAACACCGCTTAACCTTTTTTCAGTGAAATGCAACTTAATTGTTACAATCAGGAACAGTCACGACACTTGACGGGACAAAAATGAGTCAATATTATTAACTATCATCAAATGCGCACATGAAGTGCAAAGGAACCTATCAATAGTGGACGAAATCCCGTTACAACGCGAGAACAATGAATCTGCTGATGATCCTCACAGTATAAGGATCATGAAAAAACACCTTCTCCTCTGACAGATGACAGTCTAAGCGGAAAATCATCAGGAATTCAAAGGAGAAAACAGTAAGAAATGGTCTCAGTACCTAAACAGTTATTAATACAGGCGATACTCATAGCGCTCAATGCGTTTTTCGCAGCCATGGAGATCGCAGTCATATCACTCAACACTACAAAACTGAAGCGCCTTGTGGAAGAAGGCGATGAAAAAGCCGGAAAACTTCTCAGTATGGCAGAGAACCCCGCAGGCTTCCTCTCAACGATTCAGGTCGGAATCTCACTCTCAGGCTTTCTGGGTGCTGCCTTTGCGGCAGACAGCCTTTCCGAGCCCCTTACGCTCTGGCTCCTTGAGATGGGCGTAAAGCTTCCCGAAGCCCTTCTCAATAATATTGCGGTCATCATAATTACCCTCATACTTACCTTCATGACGATAGTATTCGGTGAGCTCATACCCAAGAGGATCGCGCAGCAGAAATCCTACGAGGTTGCCAAGGCATGCTGCGGCATCATCAGTGTAATCTCCGTCATCTTCAAACCCATCATCCTTTTGATAAGCGGAACCACAAACCTCATTCTCAGGATGATGAAGCTCAAGACCGAGGCAGAGGACGAGCAGGTTTCCGAAGATGACATCAGGATGATGGTCGATGTGGGCGGCGAGTCGGGCTCAATCGAGGAAGATGAGAAGGAAATGATCCAGAACATCTTCGAGTTCAACGACATCGCGATCTCGGAAATAATGACCCGCGTGAGCGATGTGAACGCCATCAGCATCGAGGACAGCGAAGAGGACATTCTAAGGATAATCAAGGAAAGCGGAAACTCCCGTTTCCCCGTATATAAGGATGATATCAATGACATCATCGGCATCCTGAATTCCAGGGAGTTTCTCATCAACCTCAACGATGAGAACGGAAAGAGCGTCAGGGACATGCTACGCAAGCCCTACTTCGTTCCCGAAACGATTAAGGCCGACCAGCTTTTTTCCGACATGCAGAAGAACAAGGTCCACATCTCCATCGTCATTGATGAATACGGTGAGACAAGGGGCATAGTAACCCTTGAGGACCTCCTGGAAGAAATCGTCGGCAACATCTACGATGAATATGATGCTGCGGAGGCCCCTGCAATCGAACCCCTTCCCGACGGAAGATGGAAGGTTCAGGGAACGCTTTCAATCGAGGATCTTAACGATGAGCTGGGCATCCATATCACCGATGACAGGGATTACGACACGGTCGGCGGCATGATATTCTCATGCCTCCACACCATCCCGGAAGACGGCAAGCAGTTCACAGTCGAGGTGAACGGCCTTAAGATAACGGTGACCAGAGTCGAGGACAAGAGGATAATCGAAGCCATTGTCGAGAAAACCGAAAAGGAGTCTGAGGACGAGGCAGAAAAGTCCGAGTAACCTCACTCCCCCACCAGCTGGAGTATAAGACCTCTGATGCTGAGCCTCAGTGCCAGCCGGAGGTCTTTTATTTTGTCCGCATGCAGAAGAGAATACAGGATGAGCATGTATGATGTGAAAAACCCATCCAGATCATTCTCATCATCGATGGCAAAGTAGGAGAACACCTCCCTGAGGAAGGAAAAAAGCCTGTCCATCTCATCGGACAGGACCGTGAGTCCCGTCTTCTTCCTGATCAGGGCCTCCTCATGCTCATCCAGGATCCGGAATATGCCCCTTGAGTACAGTTCCCAGGTCAGGAACATGAATACATCGGTGAGACTTGTCACTATGTGGTTCTCATCCAGTTCCTGGAGCAGCGCCAGGATCTTGTCGTTCATCTCGGTCCTGAAGGACGAGAGCACCGAGAGGAAGAGCTCCTCCTTGCTTTTGAAGAACAGGTAAAAGGTTCCCTTGGGAATCGATACCCGGCGTACCAGCTCATCGACGCTCACGCTCTCAACCCCTCCGTGAAACAGGGCTTTCTCAGCTTCCTCTATCAGCATCAGTCGGATGTTTTTCCGTTCTTCCTCGGTGTAGGTTTTCGGCATAAATACCTCTTATTGACCAAATATGTTTATATAGTCAATAAAACACCCATTTTTGCCCTTTTTCAAGGAAAAAAACGTGTTATTTCCTGAGATTTTTCTTTTTTCCACGAAAAATACCCCTTAGAATTAAGACATCAAACAAAGGAGCAGACATGGCAACAGTAAAACTTGAAAATATCTGCAAGATCTACGATGGCGGCGTCAAGGCAGTTGATAACGTCAACATCGACATCGAGGACAGAGAGTTCGTTGTTCTCGTTGGACCTTCAGGTTGCGGTAAGTCCACAACTCTGAGAATGGTCGCAGGTCTTGAAGACATCTCATCAGGTACACTCACAATCGACGGCAAAGTCGTGAATGACGTACCTCCCAAAGACAGAGACATTGCAATGGTATTCCAGAACTATGCTCTCTATCCTCACATGACCGTTTACGATAACATGGCATTCGGTCTCAAGATCAGGAAGTTCGACAAGGAAGAGATCGACCGCCGCGTACGTGAAGCAGCAAAGATCCTCGACATCGAGCAGCTCCTCGAGAGAAAGCCCAAGGCTCTCTCCGGTGGTCAGAGACAGCGTGTTGCTGTAGGACGTGCAATCGTAAGACAGCCGAAGGTATTCCTCTTCGATGAACCTCTCTCAAACCTCGATGCTAAGCTGAGAGTCCAGATGAGAGCTGAGATCTCCGGTCTCCATCACCGCCTTAAGGCTACAATGATCTACGTCACACACGACCAGGTCGAAGCCCTCACAATGGCAGACAAGATCGTCGTCATGAAGCTTGGTGTCATCCAGCAGATCGGCGGACCGCTCGAACTCTACAACAACCCCGACAACAAGTTTGTTGCAGGCTTCATTGGATCCCCACCGATGAACTTCATCAACACCAAGGTTGAAGCTCAGGGAGACAAGATCCTTGTCAACGAAGGCACATTCAAGCTCGAGGTCACACCCGCACAGGCTAAGTTCCTCAAGCCCTACGTCGGCAAGAACGTCACATTCGGTATCCGCCCTGAAGATGTTGAGTTCACTCACACACCTGAAGCAGGCAAGACCATTGACGGACACGTATCAGTCGTAGAACCCCTCGGTGCAGAGACACACGTTTACGTTGCTACCTCTACAGCCAAGGTCATCGGTAAGATCGACGGTACAGTCATCCCCGCAGTCGACACAAAGATCAGCCTCATCCCCAACATGGAGAAAGCTAAGTTCTTTGATGCAGAGACTGAACTCGCAATCCGCTGATAAGCGAAAGCAATCCCATACAGGCACAGCCAACCGGCTGTGCTTTTTCTTTCCCTTTGCATACATATAAAAATGGGGTCTCACTGAGAGACCCCGTATCGTTGAAGTGGTTAATCAGAAAACCTTTTCATAAATAGTCTGGACGGCTTTGGTGCAGTCCTCCTCGCTGACTCCGATGAGAGCAGTGGTCCTGTTCACTCCGAAGTTCACGAAGTTGGTGTGAATGCCGCCGTCACGGAGGGCTACGACCGCATCGATGAAGGCTTCGCTCTCATCCATGTGACCACCGATGATGCCTATGATGGAAAGGCCGCGCTCAAAGATGACGTCATCAAGCTCAAAGTCCTTCTTCAGGCGCTCACACATGGAAGTAAGAACTGTATCAGTTGCCATTTTGCTCTCGAAGAGCCAGACGATGGAGTCGATACCGAAGAGTGAATAGGAAGGTCTGACGCCGTAGAGATGGAGGATGGTAAGAAGTGCATGCCTCATTCCGGGCTTCTTGAACATCATGAGCTTCCTGAGCTTAAGTCTGGAGTAACCTGTCTTACCGGAGACACCGATCAGTCCTCTGGGATCGGCATCTGCACTGATGAGCGTACCGGGATCCTGGGGCCTGTTGGTATTCTTGATGTTGATGGGGATCTTTACGGGGATTACCGGTGCGATTGCTTCCTCATGGAAGACGGAAGCGCCCACGTCGGAAAGCTCTCTTACCTGAACGTATGTGAGTTCAGGGATTACACGGGCATTCTCAACCACTCTGGGGTCAGCGGAGTACATGCCGGAAACATCGGTCCAGTTCTCATAGAGCTCTGCGCCTACGGCACGGGCTGCGATTGCACCTGAAATGTCCGATCCGCCCCTGGAGAAGGTCTTGATCACACCCTCGGGGGATGCGCCGTAGAAACCGGGGATTACGTATTTGCTTCCCGTCGAAAGCCTTGTGGCAAGACGCTCATAGCTGATGGGATTGACCGTTCCGTCAGGATTGATGACGATGTAGTCAGCCGCATCAACGAACTCCCAGCCCAGATATTCCGAAATAAGGAGGGCTGAAAGATATTCACCGCGGGAAGCCGCATAGTCTGTGCCTGATCCGGCATCGATCTTCCGTCTTACATCGTCAAGAGCCAGGGTAAGCTTCTTTGTATCAAGCTTCAGTGCCGCCGCAATGTCCAGATAGCGCTTACCGATCTCGGCAAAAACCCTTTTGCAGCTTCTGTCCTGCTGAACCAGGGAGTTGCACTCATAGAGCATGTCGGTAATCTTTCTGTCTTCCTTATTCCTCTTGCCGGGAGCGGAAACAATAGCGACCTTACGGTTCTTGTCCTCATCAAGGATGGCCTTGACTTTCTTTATCTGATTCTCATCGGCTACCGATGAACCACCGAATTTACATACGACCATAGCGTTAAACCTCAATGATTATTTTTTATAAAAAAACATGGCTTTGTACAATACCAACACCCCCTTGCAAATTATTTTGATAAGACCTTATATATATAGGTCTATGCAGAAAACCAACATAATGCAGAGCGAGACAATTCCCCGTCTCCTCTTTAAAATGTCCTTCCCAATGATGCTGAGCATGCTGATCCAGGCGCTTTACAACGTCGTGGACAGTATCTTCGTCGCCATGGTTTCCGAAACCGCCCTAACGGCAGTATCTCTGGCGTTCCCGCTTCAGAACCTCCTGATTGCGGCTGCGGTCGGTACCGGGGTCGGTGTCAACAGCCTCCTTTCAAGACGCCTCGGCGAAGGAAGGACAGAGGAAGCAAATGCGGTAGCCTCCTCCGCACTATTTCTTGCGTTAGCCCTTTCAGTTATCTTCATCGCTATAGGTCTCTTTCTGGCAAAGCCCTTCCTTGCTCTTTTCACCGACAGCAGTGAGCTGCTGGAGCTTTCCGCCTCATACTCCAGGATATGTCTCATAATATCCTTTGGATGCATGTTTTCCATTACAATCGAAAAACTCATCCAGGCCACGGGAAATTCGGTACAGCCCATGACGATGCAGCTGACCGGAGCGATAATGAACATAGTTCTTGACCCCGTATTCATCTTCTTCTTCGGTCTCGGAGTGAACGGTGCGGCCATCGCCACCGTGCTCGGACAGATCGGATCGATGGTACTGGCCTTCATATTCCTTAAGAAAAACAGCTACATCACCATAAGGCTGAAGGACATCCGTCCAAAGGCAAAGATCATAGGTGAAATATATCAGGTAGGTCTTCCCACCATCATAATGAACAGCATCGGTACCGTAATGGTCTCCGTCATCAATGCCATCCTCATCGGCTTCTCAGCCACGGCGGTTTCGGTCTTCGGTGTTTATTTCAAGCTCCAGTCCTTCGTCTTCATGCCCGTCTTCGGTCTCAATAACGGCATCATCCCGATTCTGGGCTTCAACTACGGTGCAAGGAACAGAAAGCGCATGACTGCCACCATGAAGCTGGGCCTTTTGGTCGCCCTTACGATAATGATACTGGGTACCCTGCTCTTCCAGCTGTTCCCATCCGAGCTTCTGTCCCTCTTCAGTGCCTCTGAGGAGATGTATGCGATTGGAATTCCGGCACTGAGGATAATAAGCCTCTGCTTCATACCTGCCGCCATTTCGATAATACTGATCTCATCATTCCAGGCAACCGGCTTAGGACTGGCATCCATGATGGTCTCGATCATAAGACAGCTGCTGGTGCTCTGCCCCGCGGCATTCATACTCTCCAGGTTATTCGGGATCAATGGAGTATGGGCCAGCTTTGCCCTTGCCGAGTGCTTCGGACTGACGTTCTCGGTCATTTTCTTCATCCATGTATACAAAACCAGAATAAGGAATCTGGAAAGAAGGTAGATAAACATGAAAAAAATCATGATTGCAGCAGTGACGATCCTGTCACTCCTGATGCTCTTCTCCTGCGCCAAGAAGGAAGAGAGCGCAAAAGTCTATGTCTTTGCCACGGACGCGACGTGGCCTCCCCTCGAGTACATCGACGAGAGCGGTAACCTGACCGGTTTCGAGGTCGAGCTCGTACCGATGATCGGTGAGAAGGTCGGTGTTAAGATGGAAGCGAAGAACATCCCCTGGGATACGATCTTCGCAGGCCTTGCCAACGGCCAGTATGACGGTGTTGCCTCCGGTGTTTCAGTAACCGAGGACAGGAAGAAGACCATGGATTTCTCCACCCCGATCCTCCAGGCAGGTCAGGTCATGATCGTCAGGAACGATTCAAAAGTAAAGGGTGCTGAGGACATGAAGGGTCTCAGGGTCGGCGTACAGATCGGAACCACGGGTGACCTGGTCCTTGATGACTACGATGTAACCAGAAAGCAGTATGACGACATCGGACTCGCGATCCAGGATATGCTCAACGGAAATCTTGATGCATGTGTCTGCGACTCACTCATCGCATCAGACTACGTGCTTGCCAACGAGAACTACAAAAACCGCCTCAAGGTAGCCGGTGAGCCCTTCACGGAAGAGGACATCGCGATTGCCGTGAAGAAGGGCAACAGCGAGCTTCTCGGTCTCGTCAACAAGGGACTTGAGATGATGAAGGCCGACGGCTCTTACGATGCACTGAAGGCCAAGTGGAACCTTCTCTAGCATTAATTGGGATCCGGAATGCCGGATCCCGACTTTTTATGCATCAATTTTAATCTAATTAAACTTTTTTGCATTTTTATGCAGAAATTATTGACATACTTTGCAAAAATATTCATTATACAGTCATCTTAATCACAGGACGGTACAAAATGAAAAAAACTATTGCTGTATTACTTATCTGTTTGGTTGCCATGACCGGAATTTTCGCTGCAGGCGCAAAGGAAGCCGGTGAAAAATCATATACCTTCGCAATGAACTGTGAATGGCCTCCCCTCGAGTACGTTGACGAAAACGGTGAGATCGTTGGCTTCGAGGTTGACCTCATCAAGGAAATGAGCAAGGTTTCAGGCGTCGAGATGAAGTACATCAACACCGCATGGGACACGATCTTCGCAGGACTTGCCAACGGCCAGTACAATGCAGTCGCTTCAGGTGTTACTGTCACTGAGGAAAGAAAGAAGACAATCGATTTCTCCGACACGCTCTTCACCATCAAGCAGTCCATCATCACGATGAAGGGAAATGAAAGCCTGAACAGCCTTGAGGCCCTCTCCGGCAAGAAAGTAGGCGTGCAGATGGGTACGACAGGTCACTTCGCAGTCGAGGCAAACAAGGATGCGGTCATCAAGGCATATGACTCCATCGGCCTTGCAATCGAGGATATGATCAACGGCAATCTGGATGCATGTGTATGTGACTCACTGATCGCTTCCGACTTCGTGCTTGCAAACGCAAACTATGCCGACAAGCTCATAATCACGGGTGAGGCAAGCAGCGAGATCGAGGAAATCGCAATCGCAGTCAAGAAGGGCGACAAGGAACTGCTCGACCTGATCAACAGTTCACTGGCTAAGCTTAAAGAGAACGGCACAATGGATGCCCTCTACAAGAAGTATAACATTCTCTAGGAGAACAAATGGACAACAAGAGCATAGAAACTCTCGTTAAGACAGAGACTATCAGGAAAAAGGTAGTCTCTGTCGATCCTACAAAGGACGAGACAGTCAGGACCATAACGATGACCGATGGTCCGCTTATCCCGAAGAAAGGTGAGAAACACCTGATGACCAGCTGGCGCATAACGTTTTTCCTTGCGCTGGCTGTCCTGTTGTTTCTGGTCATCTTCCGCCCGGATCCATACCGCGAGATCTTCATCGTATGTATCAAAGGTGCTCCGGTAACCTTCGAAGTAACGATCTTCGCGATCATAGGTGCAGTATTCATCGGTGTCTTCACCGGACTCGGTTCCGTTTCGAAACACCATGTCATCAATATGATCAGCGGTGTCTACGTCGAGTTCATCAGGGGTATTCCTCTCCTGGTACAGCTTATCTTCATCTACTACGCCCTCGGACGCTTCTTCCACATCGAAGGCATGATAGCCGCAATCATAGCGCTTTCAATCTGTTTCGGTGCATATATGGGTGAAATCGTCAGGGCCGGTATCCAGGCCATTCCCAAGGGACAGATGGAAGCTGCCACAGCCCTTGGCCTTACCAGAACACAGGCATTCATCCATGTAATCCTGCCCCAGACCGCAAAGGTCATCCTCCCGGCCATCGGAAATGAGTTCATCTCCATGCTCAAGGATTCATCCCTTGTTTCCCAGCTGGCACTCGCCGATATCCTGAGAAAAGGAAGGGAATACATCTCAAGAACCTTCCTGTCCCTTGAGACAATGCTCGTGGTTGCGCTGATCTACCTGATTTTCACACTCATCCTTTCCCGCTTAGTCGGTTTACTTGAAGAGAGGCTTCACAAGAATGGCTAAAATAGAGATACGGAATCTTTGCAAGGACTTCGTTGCCAACGGCATCAGGACAGTCCATGCGGTTAAGAATGCATCCCTTACCGTCAACGACGGTGAAGTGGTCGTAATCATCGGTCCCTCCGGCTCCGGAAAGTCAACGCTCCTCAGAAGCGTGAACATGTTTGAGACTCCCACCAGCGGAAAGATCTTCATCGATGACATCGAAGTCACCGATCCCAAAACAGACCTCAGGAAGGTCAGGGAGGAAGTGGGCATGGTATTCCAGTCCTTCAACCTCTTCCCTCACCTCACGGTGCTCGATAACATCACGCTTGCACCCAGAAAGGTCCTGAAGATGGAAAAGAAGGAAGCTGAGGAACTTGCCATGAAGCTTCTGGACAAGGTAGGTCTGAAGGATAAGGCAAAAAGCCATCCCAATCAGCTTTCCGGCGGACAGCAGCAGAGAGTGGCAATTGCCCGATCCCTGGCAATGAGTCCCAAGGCGATGCTCTTCGACGAACCCACCTCAGCCCTCGACCCCGAGATGATCAAGGAGGTTCTGGACGTCATGCTGGACCTGGCCAAGGACGGAACTACTATGCTGCTGGTAACCCATGAGATGGGATTTGCCAGAGCCGCAGCCGATAAGGTCGTCTTCATGGACAGCGGCGAAATCATCGAGGAGGGTGCACCCGAAGAGATATTCACCCATCCGAAAAGCAAGAGAACAAAAAGCTTCCTCGACCACATTCTCTGACATTACTGCCCCTCTTCGGGGCAGTTTTCATTTACCCAGGTGAGCCCTCCTCCACTCAGTCGGCGTGATGCCCTTAACCTTTTTGAAAGCCCTGGTGTAATATGACTGATCCTCAAAGCCTGAGGCGACTGCCGCCTCCGCAATCGTCACATCGGGATTCTTCAGGGACTCAAGGCTTTTGGTTATCCTCACCTCATTGATATATTCGAAAACGGTCTTTCCCACCTGCTTTGTGAAAAGTCTGGAGAGGTATGGGACTGAAAGCCCTGCCGCTCCGCCGAGTTCATCAAGGCTCAGATGCTCTCTGTATCGACTGTCAATTATGAAAAGCACCGCCTTAATGGCTTCGGGATATCCCGCCCAGGAATAATCCCTGATAAGCAGGCTGTACTCCTTCATCATCTCCGCAATAAGGTCGCCCGCAGCCCTGGAGGTTGAAAGCTTTTCGATTCTCCGTCCGAAGATCGAGGAGAGCCTGTCCACGTAAAACGCCGCCACTCCGGATTCATAGGCGGCCCTCCGGAGGAGCGTGTTCGATATTATCGAGTAATTCTGCATATTCCTTACCGGATTATTGTTTCTTTTCTCAATTTCCTTATCCATGCTGAAACCGGCAAACAATCCTTCGATGTACTCCAGATTACAGCTTTTAACGGCCTGCAGCATGGCATCCTCCCTCCGGTATCTCCTTGAGACCTCGGCAGCATTGTTATCCTCAATATTGTCAGAATAAATGCTGACATTTGGGCTTTCAGTGCCATTGATGTCATGAAATGAATATCCGTCACGATTCCAGAGAAAGTCGAAAAGTGTATCAATCATAGCCTTAAAGAGCCCCAGCTCGGCAACAGCCGGAACTGAGAGGAGCTGACCCGGCTCAAATCCTATTCTGCCAGCCTCCTCCTCATCAATGTCCGCACCGGTAATGAAGTCGGTACGGTATGGGCCGATAAGGCCAAGGCTTTTCTCATGGCGGAAGAGAATGAACTTCACTCCGTAGTGCAGCGTTATTCTCACAACCTCACGCTCATGGGGAAGGCCGGAACTCCGGACGAGTTCATCGATGCAGGGAATTCCGAATTCCCCCTCGCTTATGATCTCAAATCCTATCATCTGACGGGCAAGCACCTCTTTGACATAATTAAGGATATCCATACCTTATTTTCCCACGTATTTCAGTGTTTTCAACAGAATTATTCAAAGAGAGGATAAAATAGTTCAAAAGGAAATCACAAAACAGGGATTATCCTGTCTCTATCAAAAGGAGAAAAAAATGGCTAAAAAGGAAGTAAGACCATTTGGACTGAGGGACAAAATGGGATATCTCTTCGGTGACTTCGGTAACGACTTCACCTTCATCCTCTCATCTTCGTTCCTTCTCAAGTTCTATACCGACGTCATGGGCGTTAACGCCGCCATCGTCGGACTCGTGATGATGATCGCAAGATTCGTCGATGCATTCACCGATGTGGCGATGGGCCGCATCTGTGACAGATCCAAGGTCGGTAAAAACGGTAAGTTCCGTCCCTGGATAAGAAGAATGTGCGGACCGGTTGCAATCGCATCATTCTTAATCTACCAGTCATCGCTTGCAGGCATGCCCATGGCATTCAAGGTCGCATACCTCTTCATCACCTACATCCTCTGGGGCTCAGTGTTCTACACATCTATAAACATACCCTACGGTTCAATGGCAAGTGCGATCTCCGCAGAGCCCGATGACAGGCAGTCCCTCTCTTCATTCAGAACCATGGGAGGTATGGCTGCAGGCGTAATCATCTCCATCGGCGTTCCCCTCGTGGCCTACGACACGCTCTCCAACGGCGACGTCGTTCTCAACGGAGGAAGATTCACCCTTATTGCAGGTGTGTTCTCCCTGCTTGCAGTAGGCTGTTACCTTCTCTGCTACACACTGACGACAGAAAGAGTCGTACCGGTTGTGGACGAAGCAAAGATGAAGAACAACTCCATCGGCACGATGCTAAAAAATGCTGTCACTAACCGCTCACTCATCAGTATAATCGCCGCATCCGTAGTCATGCTTCTGGCCCAGCTTACCCAGCAGTCAATGGCAGGTTACATTTACCCCAACTACTACAGGAACGCAACTGCACAGTCCATGTCATCTCTTGCGATGATGGGTGGCATGATCGTGGCGGCTGCAGTGGCAAAGCCCCTTGCCAGAAAGCTCGGTAAGGCAGAACTGTCAGTTATCTCCAACCTGTTTGCAGGTGCTGTCGGCGTCATTCTCTTCATCGTCCGCCCCGCAAACGTCTGGGTCTTCGTTGCCCTCCAGTGCCTCTGCTGGTTCGGTCTCGGCATATTCTCCATGATCTGCTGGGCACTCATCACAGATGTAATCGATGATGCCGAGCTCAGAAACGGCATAAGAGAGGACGGAAGCGTTTACGCACTCTATTCATTTGCAAGAAAGCTCGGACAGGCCCTCTCTGCAGGTCTTTCAGGTGCCCTCCTCTCAATGGTCGGATATTCCACCGAAACCGCATTTGACAAGGCAGTCACTGAAGGTATTTTCAATATCTCCACACTGGTCCCCTCTCTCGGCTTCGTGCTGCTTGCCCTGATCCTCTGGTTCTGGTATCCGCTCCACAAGAAGAAAGTCGATGAGAACGTCAGGAAGCTCAAGGAGCTCCATGGTGAAAACAAATAAGGAATAAAGCATATGAGAACAATTCAGAACATCAATGCCCTCTGGGCCTTCAGAAAGACATCAGAAGTCCCTTCATCCTTCGACCGCTCCTGGGAAATCATCTCCCTGCCCCACTGCTGGAACGCGGTGGACGGCATGGACGGCGGAAACGACTACTGGAGGGGCAAGGCCACCTATGCAAGGGTGGTAAACGGT
>JALEVV010000001.1 GCA_022788185.1 Spirochaetales bacterium
GTATGCGTTAATAGCGCACGTACGGTTCTGTGAGGGGTGGATACATCTGCTTAGCACTGGAGGTTATGCAATGCATCTGTCTACTCGACCATCTTAATGGGATAATTGGCTGATTCCTGCCTGGCAATACTCTTCCGATTCATTCCATTCACTATCTTCATGGTTGACGATGTGTTATCATGGTGATATCATTTTGATATCAAATGAATGAGGAGGGCTTATGATCACGTTCAGAGAGATCACAAAAGCTTACAAAGAAGGCGTAAAGGCTGTGGACGGACTCAGCCTGGAGCTCCGGGAAGGTGAAATCTTCGGCTTCCTCGGCCCTAACGGCGCCGGTAAATCAACAACGATAAAGATGCTTGTCGGAATCATTCCTCCCACATCGGGAGAGATACTCTTCAACGGGAGTGACATCAGGAAGGATCCAATGGCTTTCAAGCGAACTCTGGCATATGTTCCCGATGAACCGAGGTTCTATCAGAAACTGACAGGATATGAATACCTGAACTTCATTGCCGATATTTTCTCTGTCAGTGAAGAGGAGCGGAAGAGGTCAGTAAATAAGTATGCAGATCTCTTCGGGCTTAGGGATGCCCTTTCCGATCAGGTGAGTTCTTACTCCCATGGTATGGGACAGAAGCTCTCCCTGATGGCGGCACTCATCCATAATCCAAAGGTGATAGTGCTTGATGAGCCTATGGTCGGACTCGATCCCAAGGCAGCCAGGGAGGTCAAGGACATAATGAGGCAGCTGGCCGATGATGGGGCAATTGTCTTCTTCTCAACCCACGTGCTTGAGGTTGCCGCCAATGTCTGTGACAGGGTAGGGATAATTAATAAGGGACATCTCATCACAGAGGGCAGGGTGGATGAGCTTCTCCACGATTCATCATTAACCCTTGAGGATTTCTTCCTGGATGTGACTGAGGAGGCGTGAACTTGCTTAAGACTCTCGTTAAGACCTACTTCAGGGGCAACGGCGGGCTTTCCATCGTCCAGTCTTTGAAGAAATCATCGGGAAAGAAGGAAAAAAAGGGCATTTCGGTACTGAGTTATTTCGGTATCGCATATCTGGCCCTCCTGTACATGTGGATCATCTACACGGGATTCATGACTCAGCTGAAGTTCAGCGTGAGCCAGGCACTGCTGTCAATCCATCAGGTCGGTCTCATGCTCTCCATATTCTTCACCCTGACAAGCGTGGACAACGTTCTCGTGAACGGAAGTGACCTCGATACTCTCAGGGCCCTTCCGATAAGGCAGAGTACCCTGACGCTTTCAAGATTCGTGATCCTCTGCGCTGAAACCTTCACGGAAACCCTGCTTGTTTTCCTGCCGTTTGCAGCCGCAGCCCTGCTAAATACGCATTTTTCATTTCCCTTCTACGTCCTGCTCATCCTGGATGCAGTGGTACTTCCTCTGTTCTCTGCCTTTTTCATGGGTGTCTTCTCATATCTGGCTGCCATGAACAGGGTAATGAAGAGAATAAAAACAGTCCTGATTTACGTGCTTTCAGTCGTCGTCATCTGGTACATGCTGAAAGTCCTCGGTTCAGCCAGCGGCCCGAACGGAGACCTGACTCTCATGCTGAGCGAGAGAAGCACGGTCACTTCCTCCGACCTGGTGCTCTTTGCCTCGATTGTGGGAATTCTGGCGTTCTCATTTTTCATACTGCTTTTCATATGCGTGAAATTAAGCGGACGGGTCGCACTCTCTGAGGGAATAAAGGAAAAGACACGCAGGGTAAAAGGAGCGGCTGACTTCAGGCAGGTGAGCGTGAAGAGGGCAATGCTGAGAAGGGAAGTGCGGATCATGTTCTCATCCTCCGCAATCTCCACTGAGCTGCTGATGGAGCTCGTGATGCCCCTCTTTCTCATCGTGGTCTATGCAGTGATGGGAATCCTGGGGGACATGAGCCGTGACATCATGTCCATACCCGGAATAGAGAGGATAATTCATCTAATCTTATTTGGCCTCATCTACCTGCTATACTCATTCACGCTGCTTTCATCAACCTCCGTAAGCCGTGAGGGAGGTGACTTTGAAATGTCAAAGCTCTATCCCGTATCATCCCGGGACCGGGTTGTGATAAAGCTGGAGTTTCATCTGCTGCTTACTGTTCCCGCCATCTGGATCTTCCTCATCGCGATTGCGGTCATGCTGAAGTCAAACGTGAGAGATACAGTATTCTTCCTGCTCATGGCTCCTTTTTACGAAGCTGCCGTCAGCGCCATCGGGCTTGCCATCGATTACCGCAATCCCCACACGGTGTGGCAGAGGCCTCAGGAAGCGGTGAAACAGAATATGAACGGACTTGGGGCAATGGGACTGACCCTGCTTTTCTTCCTCGTAACGGGTGCTCTTTTCATCCTCTCTGAGATTTTCCTGGGGATGAGGATCGTCTCACTCCTGATTCCGTTCGTCACTTCAGTGCCTGTTTTCCTGATTTTTTTCAGGAAGGCAGTGAGAAATGCGACAAATCAGTACAATTCGTAATGTTCCAATTTGTTCTCAAAAGAAGTATGTTCTGAATATGAGAACAGGACTTGTACTTGAAGGCGGTGCCATGCGCGGCATGTTCACCTGCGGCATACTGGATGTCTTTCTTGAGAAGGGCATTGACTTTGACTCCACCATCGGAGTATCCGCAGGTGCCGTCTTCGGCTGTAACTATAAATCCAGGCAGGTCGGCAGGGCGCTCAGATACAATAAGCGTTTCTGCCGCGATCCCCGCTACTGCTCGGTGCGTTCCCTCCTGAAGACAGGGGACCTCTACGGAGCTGAATTCTGCTATGATGAGCTTCCGAATGAGCTCGATCCATTCGATTACGATACCTTCGAAAGGAATCCGATGGAGTTCTGGTGCGTCACGACTGACGTGGAAACGGGGAAGGCCCGTTATGACCTGATGAAGGACGGCAGGGGAGATGACATGAAGCTCATGCGGGCCAGTGCCTCAATGCCGCTTGTCTCCCGTCCCGTAAGTGTCAGGGGAAGGGAACTGCTTGACGGCGGGATCGCGGATCCCATTCCCTTTGACTTCATGCTCTCCGGCAATGTGGACCGCTGTCTTGTAATCCTCACCCAGCCCTATGATTACATCAAAAAGAAGAACTCAATGCTTCCGCTCTTCGGCCTTTTCTACAAAGGCAAAAGGAAGGGAATAAGGGATGCGATGGGCATACGCCATGAGGTGTACAACAGCCAGACTGAAAGGCTGAAGACCCTTGAGAAGGAGGGAAGGGTATTCGTGCTCCGTCCCGCATCCCCGCTTGAGATCGGGAAGACCGAGAAGGATCCATCCCGGCTCCAGGCAGTCTATGACGAGGGCCGCAGCCTTGCCCTTGAAAAGCTTGATGAGATTAAGGCATATATCAGCTGACATAAAAGGGACCACCCCGTGAGGAGTGGTCCCTTTCGCTATCGGGATGTGCCGGTCACTCTGCCTTTGCAGCCTTTGCTTCGGCGATGACTTCATCCGCAAGTCTGCCCTGGAGCGTTTCGTAGTGGCTGAATTCAAGCTCGAATGAGCCTGTGCCGCTGGTCATGCTCTTAAGGTCGATCGCATAGGTCCTGAGCTCTGCCATCGGGACTTCTGCCTGTACTGCAACGAGATGACCTTTTTCCTCCTGTCCGAGAACGCGGCCGCGCTTTGCGGAAAGGTCGGAAAGGATTGAACCGAGATACTCGTTCTCGATGAAGACTTCAAGCTTCATGATGGGCTCGAGGAGCACGCAGCCTGCCTTTCCGAGGGCAATTTCCATTGCACCCTTTGCAGCGAGCTTGAATGCCATTTCCGAGGAGTCAACGGGGTGTTCCTTACCATCGATGAGTGTGATTCCGATGTCAACAAGCGGATAGCCTGCGAGGAAGCCTTCGCTCATTGCTTCCTGAATACCTTTTTCGATACCGGGGATGTAGCCCTTGGATACGGAGCCGCCCTTGATGGCGTTGGTGAACTGATACTGGGCGCCTCTCTCGATCGGCTCGATCTCGATGAGGACACGTCCGAACTGTCCATGTCCGCCGGACTGCTTCTTGTGTGAGTATTCGGCAATACCGCTCTTTCTGGTGATGGTCTCACGGTAGGCGATGCGAGGAATCTTGGTGTTGATCTTGATCTTCTGCTTTTCCTGGACCTTTTCAAGGATCATGGAAATCTGGAGTTCACCCATACCGCCGATAACGGTTTCCTTGGTCTCCTGGTTCATCTTGATCTGGAAGGTCAGATCCTCTTCAGCTACCTTGTAGAGGGCCTCATTCATCTTATCGGCACTCTTCTTGTCCTCTGTGCTTACCGCAAGCTCGTAGACGGGCTGGGGCAGTCGGACAGGACGGAAGACGTACTTGATGTCCGGTCCGGAGAGGAGTGAGCAGTTCGTGGATGTGATGTTGCTCTTGGCGATGATACCGATGTCACCTGCCTCAAGGGCATCGACTTCGATAAGCTTCTTTCCGAGGGCCCTGTAGAGCTTGCCCGGTTTTTCCTTCTTCTTGAGATCGGGGTTGTAGAGATCTGTTTCAGGAGTGATCTTTCCGGCAACTACCTTGACGAAGCTGAGCTTGCCGCTGAACTGGTCAATGGTTGTCTTGAAGCAGTATGCCGCGACGGGACCTGCGGGATCGATCGGGGTGGTGTGCTCGACACCGTCCTCGCCGATGCGGAAATCAAAACCGTCAAGCGGGTTGGGGAAGTTGTTCCTGATGAAGTTAAGCAGGGATGTGATGCCTGCACCCTTGTCCGTTGCACCGCAGAATACGGGAACGACACGGTTGTCCTTGAGACCCTCACGGAGTCCCCTTCTTATTTCGTCACTGGTAAGGGTTCCCTCCTCGAAGAACTTCTCGATGAGATCATCGGCACCTTCAGCCGCATTTTCAATGAGTCTGTTTCTGAAGTCCTCAACGACCACTGCATACTTTTCAGGGATTGGGATGGCTACCTCCTTGCCACCTTCCTTGAACTCATATGCCTGGTTCTCGATTAGGTTGATGACACCCCTGAATTCCTCTGCCTCGCCAAGTGCCATTACGACAGGCACGAAGTGGCTCTGGAACTCGCTTTCCAGGGAGTCGATTACATGTCTATAGCTTGCGCGCTCCTTGTCCATCTTGTTGATGAAGACTGCACGCGGTTTATTTCTTGAATCAAGTCTTCTCCAAAGTTTGATCGTCTCGATCTGTGCACCTTCGCGTCCGTCCACGACCATGAGTGCTGCCTCGCAGCTTCTGAAGGCACAGATTGCCTCTCCGATGAAGTCCGCCGTACCCGGGGTATCGATGATGTTGATGGTCTTGCCTTCCCAGGTGAAAGAGTTAAGGGAGGCATGTACTGAAATCTTTCTCTGAATCTCTTCTTCAGTATAATCTGATGTGGTCTTTCCGCTGTCAACGGTTTCAGGCTTAGACAGGACTCCCGAATAGTAAAGCATCTGCTCGACTAAATTGGTTTTTCCTGTCCCATTGTGGCCGACAAGCGCCACGTTTCTGAGGTCTTTTGACTGAACGCTCATAATTTCCTCCTTTTGAAAAAAAACGTCTGGATAAAATGGTAAAGCCCAAAATTCCGGATGTAAAGAAAAAAGTTCCCTCATGGCCTCCTAAAAAGAAAAAAAGAGCCCCCGAAGGGACTCTTCCTGATGCTTAATTCCTTATCAGGCCTTTTCAGAGTAGTGGCTGAACTCCATGCTGAAGCTGCCGCGGCCCTGTGTGGAGCTTCTGAGGACGGTGGTATATCCGAACATCTTCTGAAGCGGTACTTCGGCACTGATGATGTCCGAGCCGACGCGGGACTCCATGCTGAGGACGATACCGCCCCTTGACGTGATCGTGGAGATGACCTCACCCACATAGTCTGAAGGGGAGGAGACCTTGACGTTCATGATCGGTTCCATGAGCATTGGATCTGCCTTCTGGCACACGGAATCGAAGGCCATGCTGGCACATGCCTCGTTGGCAAAGGGTGTGCTGGTGAGCTCGTTATAGCCGATATCCTTCACGTCTACCTCAAGATCGGTTGTTTCATATCCGAACTTGATGCCGCCCCTGAAGGCACCCTCAATACCTCTTTTAACTGCTTCGGTAATCTCCTCCGGGATATCCCTGGTGGAGGCACTCACCTTAAGCACATTGCCGCTTCCTGCCGGAAGGGGTCTGACGGCCAGCTTCAGCTTTGCCCAGTTTTCCTTGTTTGCGAGGGTACGCTCGAAGGTGTACTCTTCCTCTGCCTCTGACCTGACCGACTCCCTGTAGGAGACCTGCGGGTTACCGACACGGGCCTTGATCTTCATTTCCTTGGTGATTCTCGTGACGAGAACGTCGAGGTGGAGTTCGCCCATACCGGAGATGACGAGCTGTCCGGTTTCCGCATCATCCTTATATGTGAAGGTGGGATCTTCGATGGAGAGGTTCTCCAGGGCCTTTCTCAGCTTCTCCTGTTCATCGGTGCTCTCCGGCTCGATGGCCACGGAGATGACCGGGTTGGGGAAGTGCATCTTCTCAAGAAGGTAGGGGTGTGCCTCCGTTCCGATCGTGTCGCCGGTCTGTACATTCTTGAAGCCGATGATGACTCCGATGTCGCCTGCCCTGAGCTCCGTAAGGTCAGTCATGACGTCGGCATGCATCCTGACGATTCTGTTGACCCTTTCCTTTCTGTTCTTGGTTATGTTGTAGACGGCCACACCCTTCTTGAGGACCCCTGAGTACATCCTTATGAAGCAGAGGGGACCTGCCTTGGGATCGACGACGATCTTGAAGATGAGACCGAGCATTGCGCCCTTCTCATCGTGGATGACATCAACTTCCTTATCCTTCTTCTCCCAGTATGCCTTTATGGGCGGAACCTCATCGGGGCTGGGAAGGAGATCGACAACACCGTCAAGCAGGGGCTGGACTCCGATGTTCTTCAGGGAGGATCCCACGAAGACCGGCAGCAGGGTGCGCTCGAGGGTGCACTTGCGCAGTGTGGACATTATGAGGTCGGATGGGATTTCCTCTCCCTCGAAGTAGAGCTCCGTGATCTCATCGGAGTAGGACGCACAGGCGTCAATGAGCTTTTCCCTGTACTCCTCGGCCTTCTCAAGGTAATCGGAAGGAATGTCCTCTTCGGTAATCGTGACACCCCTGTCCTCGGAAGAGAAGTATAGTGCCTTCATCTTAAGGAGGGATATGATTCCCTTGAAGGAGCTTTCGGAGCCCATCGGGATGAAGAGGGGAACGGGAGTGGCTCCGAGCTTCTTTTCCATCTCGGAAAGCACTTCGTAGAAGTCTGCTCCCATCCTGTCCATCTTGTTGACGAATGCGATCCTGGGGACTTTGTATGTGTCTGCCTGACGCCATACGGTTTCCGTCTGGGGCTCAACGCCTCCGACAGCACAGAAGACCGCAATTGCTCCGTCAAGCACCCTGAGACAGCGTTCGACCTCTGCAGTGAAGTCCACGTGTCCCGGGGTATCAATTATGTTTATCTGGTGGTCCTTCCAGTAGCAGGTTGTGGCGGCGGAGGCAATCGTGATGCCCCTGTCCTGCTCCTGCTCCATGAAGTCCATGGTGGCTTCACCGTTATCCACTTCACCGATCTTGTGGTTTTCTCCCGTGTAGTACAGGATTCGTTCGGTTGTCGTGGTTTTTCCGGCATCGATGTGGGCCATGATGCCTATGTTTCTTATCTCTTTTCCGTTCATGGATAAGAGGATAGCAGAAACACCTGCTTTTGTCATCGCTTGGGATGCGTAATCCCTGCCCTCATGGCATTGATGACCGCGATGAGGCTGACGCCCACATCACTGAAGATGGCAAGCCACATCGATGAGAGTCCGATGACTGAGAGGATTATCACTGCAGCCTTCACTGTAAGGGAGAAGACGATGTTTTCCTTAACGATCCTTTCCGTCTTACGGCTGATTCTGATGCCGTCCGCGATGCGGGAGGGATCATCGGAGATTATGACGAGGTCACTCTGCTCGATTGCGGCGTCGCTTCCGACTCCGCCCATGGAGATGCCCACATCGGCAGCGGCAAGGGCCGGTGCGTCATTTATCCCGTCCCCGCAGTAAGCCGTGATCATCTCATCACCGCAAAGCTTCTTAAGCACGGCAAGCTTGCCCTCGGGAAGCAGCTCGGCATGGTACGAGTCGAGTCCAAGTTCCTTTGCCACCTTCCTGCATACAGCCTCCCTGTCGCCTGAAATCATTACCATCTCCCTGATACCCAGTGCCCTGAGAGCGGAAACCGCTTTTCCTGCATTTTCCCTGACAGTGTCACTGAGTGTCACGTATCCGATGACGGTGCCCTCACTTCCCAGATACACTGCCGACTCAGCCAGCACGGGGGCATCGGTGAAGTATCTGGCAGAGCCTGCCTGATAGGATTTTCCATTAACGATTCCCTCAACTCCGTATCCGGGTTTTTCGGTGATGCTTTCGGCCTGCAGGGAATTCTTTCCCGCATATTCCACAATCGCCTTTGCCATCGGGTGGTTTGAATTTGCCTCCAATGCCGCCAGAATGGGAAGTATCTCTGTGTCAGTGAGGTTCACGACAGAGGTGACCCTGAGTTCACCCTTCGTCAGTGTGCCTGTCTTGTCAAAGCAGATGCGTCCTGCCTTTGAAAGCCGCTCTACGCTGTCGCTTCCCTTGACAAGCAGCCCCTGGCGGGCAAATGCCCCGATGGAGGCGAAGTAGGAGAGGGGAATGGAGAGCACGAGGGCACAGGGACATGATACTACCAGCAGCTCCATTGCCCTGTATATCCACTCTCTGTATGATTCACCGGTGACTGCCGGAACGACGAAGGCCACCGCAAGTGCCAGGACGCAGACGAGGGGCGTGTACCACCTGGAGAAACGGGTGATGAACTGCTCACTGCGGCTTCGCTTCTCATTGCCGTTTTCAATGAGGTCAATCATCTTCCTGGCGGTGCTCTCGTCGTAGCTCTTGGTCACCCTTACCCTGATGACGGAGGAGAGGTTCACTGAACCTGAGAGCACCTGACTGCCTTCAGTGACATCGGCAGGAATGCTTTCCCCGGTGAGTGCCTTGGTGTCAAGCGATGATGCACCGCTTACCACTTCCCCGTCCAGGGGGATCTTTTCTCCGGGGCGGATCTCAATGACGGAACCGACCGCGACTTTTTCAGCACTCATCATCGTCCCGTCTGCAAGGCGTGCTTCCTTTGAGGATATTTCAAGGAGCGATTTTATTGACTTCCTGCTTTTTATCACGGCCCTTGTCTGGAAGTATTCACCGATCTGGTAGAAGATCATGACGGCAGCGGCCTCGGAGTATGAGGAAAGCACCAGTGCACCCACCGTTGCGAGCGCCATCAGGAAGTTCTCGTCAAATACCTTTCCCTTCAGAATGTTCCGGATGGCTTTCCATATGACGTCATAGCCGCAGATCACGTAGGATGCGATGAAGAGGAGGGGAAAGTGAAAAGCCCATGAGATGACGAAAAGGGCCAGAGCCGCAATGATCCTGACAAGATCCGTCCTGAGATCCTCAGGAAGCTCCTCATCGCTTTCAAAGAACTCCATGTCCTCCTCGACGCCGAGGCACAGCTTTTTTATTTCTGCCTCACTCATCGTGGTCTTCACCGTAAGCTTCTTCTTTGCAAAGGAGAAGTCAGCATGGGATACCCTGGGATCACTCTTCAGGGCTTCTTCCACCTTCCGGGCACACTCTGCGCAGTCGATTTCCGCGCGGAAGACGTATCTTTTCTCCTCGGGGAAACTTATCTCGTCAGAGACCGAAACTGCGAGCTTTTTTACTTCCTCTGCACTCAAATCAGTGGTGACGGTGAGTTTTTTCCCGGCAAAGTCCAGAACCGCGCTTTCAAATCTTGCATCTTCCTTCAGCGCGCGTTCAACTTTCGCCGCACATCCCGGACAGTCTATGTCAATATCAAAACGGTACGTCTTCATAATGAACTCCTTTATATGAATATATGAACAAGTAATCATATATTCCATATTCTATATACACCACATGGGGTGTACCGTCAATAGAAAACGCGGGAGATGGACAAAAAAATGCTGCAGGTTTTTTCCTGCAGCACATTGGATCACGTAAGATCGTCGATGAGCTCCCTGATTTCCTCAAGCTTCTCGGCATCTGTTGCGAACTTGATCGGGGACTTCTCGTAGAAGGCGAGTGCGTAGCGGAGGAGCATGACGGCTTCCTGCTTATCACTCATCTTGTCCAGTGTGACTGAAGAGTAGAAGGGCTTTCCGCTCTTACCGTCCTTACCTTCGTAGTACTTCATCTTCTCGGTGGGAACGGTTGCGGCATCGTACTTCTTCTTCATCTTCTCGAATTCCTTGGCTCTCTTTGAAGCTGACCAGTCCCTGTCCTCCAGCTGCTCGGCAAGCTCAAGATAGTTTGTCAGGTTGGTTCTGTTGACGTTATCCTGGGTGTCGACGCACCTTCTCATGTAACTGATGGCCGCATCCTTGTCGCCGAAACTGATGGGGCCTCCGGGAAGCTGGTTGTAAAGAATACCGAGCACATACCAGGAATCGGTGTAATCGGCATTGAACTCATTCTGAACCTTCTCGACCAGCTCCCTCATCGGCTTGGCCTTTCCGAGGCTGTTGAGAGGTCCGTTGACCTGTCCGATCCTTCCGATCGCACTGGCCTGCCAGTGATATGCGTTATAGGTTTCCTTAAGTGATAGGGACTCAACTGCCAGAGCCTCTGCCTTCGCATAGCCATCAAGCCTCTGCTGCTTGAATTCCTTGTCATCATCGATGTCATCGGTCAGTGTCAGCTCCACTCTTGCAAGTCTCCAGAGGATCTCTGCCTTTTCATCGGCGGAAGAAGCTTCAGTCAGGGCCTTCTCCAGATATGCCTTATCCGTGGCATAGTCATGCAGGTTGTAGAACTGGTAATCGCTGTATGCCGGATTGAAGGCGGCGAACAGTGCTGTCATCATGAGACAGACCAGAAGGGTTGCAAACAGTTTTTTCATCTCGCTTTTCTCCTCAGTGCATCAGGAGCCGTACGAAACGGTCCTTGAGTTTGGATTTGTAGGGTGCATAGCGCACCGGAATGTCAAGAAGCAGACTCTTTCTGAGTATGCTCTTTCTGTGTGTGAAGGTTTCAAACCCCTCCCTGGAGTGGTAGGAACCCAGTCCGGAGTTTCCGACGCCTCCGAACGGCATGTTCGGATTTGTCAGGTGGACGACCACGTCATTGACACAGCCGCCGCCGAAGCTCAGGGCGGAGTGCGCCTGCTCCACCCTCTGATTATCCCGGGTAAATATATAGAAAGCAAGAGGCTTCTCCCGTTTTCTGATGAATTCAATTGCATCGCTGAAGGATTTGTAAGTCACCATCGGAAGGATGGGAGCGAATATTTCATCGGTCATCAGCGGTGATGAAAGGTCCGGTTCCGAAATCAGTGTCGGAGCAATCTTGCGTGTGCTGTCATCAAAGACACCGCCAATAACCGTCTTCCCGCAGGAAAGCAGGCCCTTTGCCCTTTCATAGTGCTTTTCGTTGATGATCTTCGGAAGGTCAGGGGACTTTACCGGATCGCTTCCGAACATCCCTGTAACTGCCTTTGCAAACTCCCTGACGAATTCATCCTTAACCCTTTCATCGATCAGGAGGTAATCGGGAGCGACGCAGGTCTGTCCCGCATTGAGATACTTACCCCAGGCAAGGCGGATGGCACTTACCCTGATGTTCGCGGTCTCATCAATGATGACGGGGCTCTTTCCGCCGAGTTCAAGGGTGACCGGTGTGACATTGTGGCTGGCAGTTTCCATGACCACGCGGCCAACTTGAGGACTTCCCGTGAAGAAGATGTGGTCAAACCTCAGGGAAAGAAGATCCGAATTGGCCTGATGACCGCCCTCAACAACCGCGGCAAGACCCTCAGGAAAGAACTCCGAGATGATCTTCTTCAATGCCGCAGAGGTCTTTTCCGAGTACCTTGAAGGCTTCAGTATGACAGTGCATCCTGCTGCCAGGGCAGCGGCAAGCGGATTCAGTGCCAGCTGCACCGGGTAGTTCCACGGTGACATTACCAGCACGTTTCCCTTCGGCTCCTTCCTTATATAGGAAGATGATGGGAAGTGGGCGAGGGGAGTGGAGACCCGCTCCTTCTTAGCCCATTTCCTTGTATGCTTTATCAGATGGTTAATTTCACTGTAGACGACACCGAGCTCAGTCTCATAGCCTTCAAAGTGTGTTTTTCCGAGATCATGTTCGAGGGCATCGAGCAGCAGTGTCTCATTTGCCTTCATTGCTTCCTTAAGCTTATTTAGGCTTTCAATTCTCGCCTTAACCGGAAGTGTCTTTCCGCTTCTGAAGTATTCTTCCTGCTTCTTCTTAAGCAGTTCAAATTCATTGTTCATGATTTTATTCTGACATTATTCATTGTTATTGTCAATAAAACAGATAATCCATATCAAATACAATATAAAATGCAATAATAATACTAGAATTATAATATTTTTTTAATGACAAAGACGTATCTGACTTATTAGTGTTTTACAGCTGTACTCGCTTCTGGACAGCCCTCCGTGAAATGCCACATACCCCAAGTGGGGAAATCTTACGATTTTTCTGCGGAATTGTAATCTTATGTAAATGAACGGATCGAACATATTATTTTGTCCAAAAGATACTGACGGCCCACATACACAGGAGGAGTAAGCTGAATGAATGGTGAAATCCAAACCGGAGCCTGTCAGCAGACAGGACTCTGACATTAAGGATTCTCCGCTCATTAGGTCTGTATCTGGAGAGAATCGCCTGGACAGTTACACTGAGCGTGGCATTTAAGGAATTATATTTCATTTTTATACAAGTAAATGAAAGAATTAGGGCAAAAAAGCCTATTACATATTGACTAACAAATGTTTTTCCTGCTATAGTCAATCACGTTGTGAGGGCCGCTAGCTCAGCCGGTAGAGCAACGCCCTTTTAAGGCGTGGGTCACTGGTTCGAATCCAGTGCGGCTCACATATTTAAACTTGTCTCCGTCGTATAGTGGTTAGTACACCGGGTTTTCATCCCAGCAACAGGGGTTCAATTCCCCTCGGAGATGTCCCTAGAAGTCAGAATCTGGAACAAACGGGTTCTGACTTTTTTTTCACCGCATAAGTTGTACACGTTCTGAAACGTAATCCCATGTTGCTCAGATTAATGAACCCATCGTGACACTCATCAGAATTGTATGAGACCAACCGTACGACAAATCATAATGTAAAAAGAGCAAGATTTATTGTAAGACATTGAAAAACTGGTATAATCCTCACGGAGGACGATAATGAAAAGACTATCAGTTTACTTACTGCTTGCTCTGATGTTAATCATCATGACCGTGAGCTGTACCACGGTTAAGGCTGAGCAAGAGAGGGCAGATATCACGAAGGACTTCATTGCGATCATGGATTCAGATCCTGAGCTGAAGGCCCTTATGGAAAAATCAATCGAAAAGGGTGTTGCCATCAATCCCGACAGGAAAACTAACCCGGTCCAGTCCCTGGATGAGTTCTATGACTACCTTGACTGGTGCGCGGTTTGCATGCCATGGGAGATGATCGATGTATCGGAAACCTATCCGTCCATCTATGATCAGATAGATCAGTCCCTGATTTATTTCTACTACTATTTAGATCAGCCGCTTGAGGAGCTTGAAGACAGGGGCTATTACTACCCGACAGTCCAGTACTGTCCCGCGATCGTGGAATGGTGCATCAGGTATGCTTCCTCGTGGGGTGAATATCTTTCAACACCTGAAAGCTGGAATGATGATTACTTCAATGCAGTGGTTGAAAGCGGTGACTTCGGTTTTTCCGAAGGTTGGTACGGAGATGAAAACAGGTGGAAAACGTTCAATGAATTCTTTGCCCGCCATCTCATAAGTCCCGATGTAAGGCCGATTGCCGAAACTGAGCTTGTTGCACCGGCAGACTCAAAGCCTCAGGGCATCTGGAAGATCGACGAAAAAGGTGACATCATCCAGCCTGAGGGCGTGTTAATCAAGTCAAGACAGTTCAACAGGGTTTCCGACCTTCTCGGTCCGGACAGCAGCTACGGTGATGCCTTTGCCGGAGGTACTCTCACTCACACCTTCCTCGACGTGAATGACTACCACCGTTATCACTTCCCGGTTTCCGGAACAGTGGTTGAGATGAACAAAATCCCCGCAATGGATGCCGCAGGCGGAATCACGGTGTGGGATGAGGAGAGCGGAAGGTATGTGCTGCAGTCTCAGGTAATCGGTTGGCAGGCAATAGAGACACGTGACTCAATCGTACTTGATACCGATTACGGTCTTGTCGCGATAATCCCTGTAGGTATGAGTCAGGTATCTTCATGCAACTTCACCGAGGGGCTGTCCGTTGGTGATAAAGTGGAGAAGGGGGATGAGCTTGGTTACTTCCTTTTCGGAGGCAGCGACATCGTCATGATCTTCCAGGATGGTGTGGATGTGAACATGGTGGTTCCTGAGGACGGAAAGGGAGGATACTCTCATGTCCTCATGGGCGAACCTTATGCTGAGTTAACAAAAAAATAATCAGATTCCACAACAATACTTAATCAGACAGACTCCATCCGCTTTCGACAAAACATACAATGTAAGGAAGATGCGGATGGAGTTTATTTTATGCATTCTGCTTTCGGTTCATGATGATACAGAGTCAGTCCTGAGGATAATACCTGACCTCCATAGCTGAAGACCTTACACAATCAATGAGAACCATTAAGAAAATAAGGGAGTAGTGAAAGAAGCCGACAGGTGATTCGCTCCGTCATCTTTATTCTTACCTCATTAATGGGGATTCCTGGCTACCATTTCCCTGTATGGAAGTGACAGTATTCAGACCATATGGAGCTATTTCCTTGCACAGTGAATGACATGATATGGATAATCTATTATATCAATAGCATAATACTATTTGTCATATATAAATAATAGTTTTGAAAATGGTGTAACCATTGTTTCTTCCGGGGTATATATCATGTCGGAGGAACTATGGAAACACTTATTTTGTGCCTTGACCGCAATGGCGGTAAGACCTTCGGGGGCAGGCGCCTGAGTGAGGACCGTGAGATACGGAAGAAAATGCTCTCAAGGTTTTCAGTCATCACCTGCGACAGCTACACTTCACTGCAGTTTGAAAACACTCAGAAACATCACCTTCTGGTGAAAAACCGGATCGAGGGAAACGAGGAAGCCGTCTTCCTGGAAAAGGGAAATCCTGAAAACTTCAGTTTCAGAAATCTGATTGTTTTCCGATATCACCGTGATTACCCCTCAACCGAAAAGTACGATCCTCTTTCTCATGGCTTTCGGCTTGTGAGAAGTGAGGACTTTAAGGGCTATTCACACGATGTAATCACAATGGAGGAATACACGAGATGAAAAAGATACTTGCAATAATAATAACGTCACTGCTGCTTTTTCTTGTAATATCCTGTGACCTTCTTATCAAAAAGCAGGTTCCGGCAGAAGATACCGGAACAGACAGCTTTTATTTCATCAACAACAACATACCCCAGTTCACTGAGAGCGAGAAGAGCAGGGCAGCTGTGGGCTACTTCATTGAACTGAGTGAACTTGACTCTCTTGGCCGCGTTGGCGTTGCCATTGCCTGTTTTGACTACGAGCACATGCCGACAGAAGACAGAGAGCCTCTTTCCACAAATCCAACCGGGTGGGTGCAGAATCGGTATGACAGTTCAATTGTTGCCGGTGGATGGATTTACAATAGATCACACATTCTGGGATTCCAGCTCTCAGGATTAAATGATGTACCTGAAAACCTCATGACCGGAACCCGTGATTTCAATGCGGGTGAAAACTCCATGGTCACCTTCGAGAACATGGTTGCGGATCACATGAAGGAGCACAGGGACCACAGTGTGCTTTATCGTGTCACTCCTGATTTCCATGACAGCAACCTGCTAGCCCATGGCGTTCAGATGGAGTCCGACTGTCTTCAGTGTGATGACAATGCCGACTTCAATGTTTACATCCGAAACATCCAGAAAGGCATAACGATTGATTACGCCACAGGGGACAACTGGCTTTCAGGGGAAGCTCAGGAGCCTGAGGAAACTGTATCTTTGGAAAATGCAACCTTTATCCTCAATACAAAATCAGATAAGTTCCACAAAGTAGGGGCATCCTGTGCTCCCGACAGTACCTCTGCAAACTATAAGCTTACAGATCTTACCCGGGATGATCTCATAGCCGATGGATACTCCCCCTGCGGAACATGCAAGCCATAATAGCAAGTCTGCCCGCAGTCATCAAATCCGGATGGCTGCGGGAAAATGGTTTTACTATCACGTGATAAATTATTGAAAATAATCCTTGCATAGTGATAAAAGTGGTGATTTAATTAGATTAAACGTTTTATCAAATCAGATGGAGGTAAAAATGTTAAAAAAACTTACAGCTATTCTTCTTATCTCGGCAATGGTCCTTTCCGGACTTTTCGCTGCAGGCGCAAAGGAAGAGGCAGCTCCTTCCGGTCCCGTATCGATCAAGATCGCTACCTGGACGAGCAACCAGTCTCAGCTTGATCTCCTTGGCTCTTTCGTTAAGGAGTTCGCGGAAAAAGAGGGTATCGAAATCGATGTAACCTTTGAATCCATTGCATTTGCTGAATACAACACAAAGCTCAGCCTTGAGCTCCAGGGCTCAGATGCTCCCGATGTATTCTGGGTACTGGAGACGAGTGCACCGGCCTTCATTCAGTCAGGTCTTCTTGCAGAGCTTGACAGTGCAATGGCTGAGTACGATCCCGATGATTTCTCAAAGCCTGCAATGCAGCTCTGGCAGAAGGGCGGAAAGACATATGCAGTTCCTTTCTCAACAAGCCCCTTCTTCGTGATCTACAACGAGGATCTCTTCAGGGCCGCAGGTCTTGAGACACCCGCAGAGCTCTCCGCAAAGGGTGAGTGGAACTGGGATGCATTCAGAAACTCTTCAAAGAAGATCAAGGATGCTACCGGAATTTACGGTTACCAGACAGTTGACGGCGGTGGTTATAACGAAAGAATTCTCCATAACCTTTGTCCCATCATCCGTTCCTACGGTGCCGATGTCTGGACAGCAGACGGCAAAATCCTCATCAACTCACCGGAAGCTGTTGCCGCAGTACAGCTCTTCCATGACATGCTTTATAAAGACGGTTCAGTCGTTCCTCCCGGAGACCAGAGTGACTTCTTCAGCGGAAATGCTGCAATGACAGTCGGACAGGTTTCCAGAGTTTCCAAGCTTTCTTCCGCATCATTTGCATGGGGCATCGCTCCTATGCCAGCAGGTCCGGAAGGTGATGTTCCCGTAATCGGCCAGGCCGCTATCGGTGCATTCAGCAAGGGTAAAAATGTTGAAATCGCAAAGAAGCTCGTTGCATACATGACAAATGAGGAGTGTGTAAAGAGAATTGCAGGAATCTGGCCGCCAGCAAGAAAGAGCGTTCTTGAGTCAGAGGATTTCCTCTCAAGCAATGCCGCAGTCAAGCCTGAACAGATGGCCGCTGCAGTAGCAGCATCCATTAAGACCGGTAAGGTTCTTCCTTCTCACGTCCAGTATCCTCAGATCGAGGTTGAGTCCAAGATCGTATGGGACAGACTCTGGAAGGCTGATGCGGACGTCAAAGCTGTTCTCGATGACGTCGCAAAGGTATATGCAAAGTACATCAAATAGTTAACGTAGCAGGGGATGATGATGAAAAAACAGATTCAGAAGCTTAATAAGGGTGAGGCAGTAACGGGATATCTCTTCATTCTGCCGCAGATGATAGGACTTATGATCTTCGTCATCATTCCCCTTGTCATGATTATTACTTACTCATTTCAGAACAGGAACTTCCTGTTCGGTAATCTGGGGTTCTGCGGACTTGAGAATTACAGGATGCTCATTGATGATGAGATATTCCTGATGACACTCAAAAACACGCTTATCTTCTCACTGGGAGTCGTGCCCCTGAACCTCGTTCTCTCTCTTGCCCTGGCCATGTTTCTTGCAGGCTCGGCAGGGGGGACCAGTGTGGTTAGGGGAGTCATATTCCTTCCCGTCATAACCAGCGGTGTTGCCTGGTCCATCGTATTCAAGTTCCTCCTTCAGGGAGGACCGACAGGCCCTATCAACAGCATACTGTCAATCTTCGGAATCGAAGGTCCGAACTGGCTCTTTGAGAGAGGTTGGGCAATGTTCAGTGTGGTTGTTGCCAGAGTGCTCAAGAATCTGGGCATGAATGTTCTCATATTCATGGGTGCGGTCATGAACCTGCCTCAGGATGTAATCGAGGCAGGAAAGATTGACGGGGCCGGTAGGATGAAGCTTTTTTCAAAGATTAAACTTCCTCTGCTGATGCCTTCAATCCTGATGGTCATGATAGTAACCCTCATCGGCTCTATGAGAGTATTCGATACAATCAAGCTTATGACCGATGGAGGCCCTGAAGGCTCCACAATGGTACTTGTTTATTACATCTACCATCAGGCATTCAAGAGCTTCAGCATCGGTTACGCATCGACGATAGCGGTCGTGCTCTTCGTCATCGTTCTTATCCTGACCATATTCCAGTGGTCACTCAGAAAGAAGGCGGATTACTATGAGAACTAAGAATACTGCATTAAAGGTATTATACTATATAGCCATCGCACTGCTTTGTGTCGTGTTCATCTATCCCTTTTGGTGGATGGTCGTCAATTCGTTCAACGACATCAATGACATATTTGGTCCTCCGACATTGCTTCCCAGATCATTTCAGTGGGAAAACTATGTGGAAATTTTCAGGGTTCAGCCCTTTGCCAGACAGTACATGAACACTGTACTTGTGGCAGTTGCCGGTACTGTCGGCAACCTGCTGGTATCATCACTTTCTGGCTATGCATTTGCACGCCTTCGCTTCCCGGGCCGTTCGGCGCTCTTCATACTGCTGCTGACCGCACTGATGATGCCGATTGAGGTAACCATTGTTCCGATGTACTTCATGATGAGGGGAATGGGCTTAAGTGACTCACTCTTTCCGCTGATTTTCATTCCGATGTTCTGTTCACAGGGAGCGTTCTCCGCATTCATGCTCCGCCAGCACTATGTGACGGTACCAAAGGAATATGAGGAGGCCGCAAGGCTTGACGGGCTTTCACCGATGGGAATCTACTTCAGGATAATGCTGCCCATAGCTGTTCCTGTTCTGAGTTCTTGTGCAATACTGGCATTTCTGTCCGTATGGAACATGTATCTGGAACCGCTTGTATTCATCAGCTCCGTGGCGAAATACACCCTTCCCCTGGCACTTGCCAACTTCAATGACTCATATGGACTTCCTCAGTGGAACCTGCAGCTTGCCGCAACCACGCTGTCAGTTATCCCTGTAATGATCGTTTACCTGATTTTCCAGGAAAAAATCAGCAACGCCATGGTAAACTCAGGACTTAAGTAGGAGGCAGGAACAATGACTTTGAAACACGATGTTGTAGTAGTTGGAGGAGGCATTGCCGGTTCCCTAGCCGCTGTGGCTGCCGCCAGGAAAGGGTGTAGCGTAATAGTAATCGAAGAGACCGGTCAGCTGGGAGGATCCCTCACTTCCAGCGGGACCGGGCCCATGATGACTTTCCATGCAGGTGAAAAACAGGTTATCAGGGGACTTGGGGAGGAGCTTATTTCCAGACTCAGGGAAAAAGGCCTTTCCCCCGGACATACGGTGGACAGCACCGGATATACCTATACCGTCACTCCATTCGATGCTGAAGGCATGAAAAGGGAGCTTGAACTTATGATCCTCGAGGCAGGGGGAAACATCCTTTACCATGCGGTACTCTGCGATGTTAATGTTTCTGAAAAGCTGATAGGTATTACAGTACTCTGCTGCAGTCAAAGAATTGATATTGAAGGAAAGGTATTCATTGATGCCACCGGTGACGCATCACTGGCAATGATGGCAGGCGTTCCTGTTGAGGTGGGCCGTAGCAGTGATGGGAAAAACCAGCCGATGACGATGAACTTCCGCCTCAGCGGTGTTGACATCCAGCTGATAAGAAGGCTGATGGATGAGAATGTATCGATATTCCCGTTCCTTGCTCCCCATGAAAAAGGGCTGGAGCGGAAGGCTGTAAGGCTCTCATGTTCAGGTTTTCAGGATATCATGAAGCGGGGAATTGAGAGCGGAGAATTGGACATCGACCGTGATATTGTGCTTTTCTTCGAGGATAATAATCCCGGAGAAGTTATAGTTAATATGACACGCATATCGGAGCTTTCTCCGGTAGATCCACTGGAGTTTTCACAGGCTGAAACCGAGGGCCGTCGTCAGGTCTGGCTAATGTACTCTTTCCTTAAGAATAATATCCCTGGGTTCAGGAATAGCTTACTGCTGTCATCAGGCCCGAGAGTAGGGGTGCGGAGTTCAAGAAGGATCAGGGGAGTTTATTCCATTACCGCACGGGATATGATAGATGAAACCAAATTCGATGACGGTATTGCATGCTGTGGTTACCCAATTGACATTCATTCCGCAGACGGAGCTGCAACCGATTCCACTTTTCTGAGGTGGGGTGGTTACTATTCCATTCCATACCGATGCTTGATAAATGACAGGGTATCTAATATCATGGCAGCGGGAAGGGATGTGTCGTCAACGTTCGAGGCAAATGCATCGCTCAGGGTCAGTCCCTGCTGCACGGCACTCGGACAGGCGGCCGGTACGGCTGCGGCACTGGCTGTAAAAAACAGTGTTTCACCTTTGAATGTTCCCATTCCTGAGCTCAGAAGAATCCTGAGTGAAGACGGAGCGATAGTTGAATAAAAAGGTCACAATAAAGGAAGTTGCTTCAGCTGCCGGTGTTTCGGCAGCTGTGGTATCTGCAGTTCTTAACGGAAAGACAGATAAGATAAGAGTTTCAGATGAAAAGAGGACGCTTGTACTTGATGCAGCCGACAGACTTGGATATGTGCCGGATATTTCCGCTCAGAAACTCAAAACAGGTGATAATCATCTTATTGCCACTTTCACTTATGAAAATATATTCCCTGTTGAATCAAAGACCGAGTTCTATGACTTCTTTGTAGGAGTCCAGGAGGAGGCTGAACGACAGGGCTATGACCTGATTATTCTGAATAACTGGGGCCGTGATACCGACAGGACCGCCAGACTTAAGATAGCTTCCGGTGCCGTCATGATAGGTGTTAACCGTGACCAGGGTCATATCTCATCTCTTGTCAGACAGCAGTTCCCGCTTGTTTTCATCGGTAGAAGGGATATAGGTGTGAATCTTCCGCTGAACTGTGTGCTTTTTGACTACAAAAAAGGTATTGAGAGAATAATAGGAAGCCTGAAGCCTCTGATCAGACCGGATGGAATCCTGTTTGTACACAATGATGATTCCACTGAGCATTCAGTTGATAAATTTGCTTACATTACGGATATCTGTCAGCGGGAGGATATCAGACTCAGAACCATGACATACATGACTGGAGCCGAGTCTGAGATTATTAAGAACATTGAACCCGGTGGAACCATTATCTTTGACAGACTTTACATGATTCCCTGTTTTGCACCTCTGCTTGAAAAAAAGGGGCTCATACCCGGTAAAACCATCTTCGGCGGCGTCCTTGAGGATGACTGGATGGGGATAAATCACGACTGGACCAGCTGGGCAAACCGGAGACGTGATCTTGGAGCCCTTGCCGTTCGGCTACTCATTTCAAAACTTCGGGGAGATGACAGCACATTGGATAATATTGTGGATCTGGATCTTGTTGAAAGAAGCAGTTCCTTAAAGTCCTGATCTATTTCTTACGTACGCTCACTGTATTAATGAAAATCTGCTGAACACGGTGTTTTTTTACTCCCGGGTTTATATTTTTTAGGGAATCACTGCTACAATAATATTGTCAGGAGGGAAACGTGTTCACTTTTTTCCATTTATCGGACATCCATATCGGAAAGCGACTTTTTGATTATGACATGAGTGAGGACCACAGGTATGTGCTTTCACAGGTTGTGAATGAGGCCAGGGAGAAACACCCTGACTGCGTCATCATAGCAGGGGATGTGTATGACAGGACCACACCGTCGGAAGAATCGGTTTCCATACTCAATGATTTTCTCACGTCTCTCCATGATCTGGAAATTCCTGTGTGCATCATAAGCGGCAACCATGATCCGGAGGAGAGGCTTTCCTTCCTCCGGGACATCGTCAGAAAGCAGAACATTTTTTTCTCACGTCCCTATGACGGAATTGTTGAGAAAGTCCGGATAAAGAATGCCGATGTTTACCTGCTTCCATACATCAGGCCGGCTGATGTGAAAAAGCATTTCCCCGATGAGGAAATAACAGATATAAACTCGGCTGTGGAAAAGGTCGTTTCAGGAATCACTCCAGACAGGGAGCGGATAAACATCATGGTAGGCCATCAGTATGTTTCAGGTGCACTGCTGAGCGGAGGTGAGGAGATGAACATCGGTGGGGAGACTCCGGTTTCACCCCGCGTGTTTGATGGCTTTGACTATACGGCCCTTGGGCACATCCATTCATGCCAGAGGGCAGGCTCGGAGCGGATCAGGTACTCTGGATCCGTGCTGAAATGCTCGGTAAAGGAGAGGGGTGAAAGGTCTTTTCTCCATGTGAAAGTGGATGATGACCGTACCATTACCTGTGAGGAACGGGTTCTCAGGCCCCTTCATGACATAGTGATCAAACGCGGATTTTTCGATGACATCATCCATGAGAGCAGCGATGACTATGTCTATGTGAAGCTACTGGACAGGGAGCTTATTCCCGATGCGGGAAAGCGGCTGGGAGACAGGTTTGAAAGGTTCCTTTCGCTTGAGTATGTCTCTGACGGTGAAGACAGCGATGATGTTTCACTTTTCACCGGGGAAGAGGAGCATACACCCATGGAGTATTTTGAGGAGCTTTTCAGATCGGTTCTGGGAAAGGAGCTTTCGTCAGAGCAGAGAGCCTGCGCGGAAGAACTTATCAGCGGGATTTGGAGTCAGGTATGAGACCACTTAAACTTACATTAAATGCATTCGGACCTTTTGCAGGGAAGACTTATATTGATTTCGAGCGTCTCGGTGCAGACGGCATCTACCTCATCACGGGAGATACGGGAAGCGGAAAGACCTCCATATTTGATGCGATAAGCTATGCCCTTTACGGGGCAACGACCAATGAAAGGGGCAGAAACGGTGCCCTGATGCGTTCCGACTTTGCATCTTCCTGTGATAAGACCTTTGTGGAACTCGTTTTCACCGAAAAGGGTGAAACCTATACGATCAGGCGAAATCCCCAGTACATGAGAAAGAAGGAAAGAGGTGAAGGCCTTACCGAGGAAAAGGCTTCAGTACTGCTTACTTCGCCTTCAATGGATAAGCCGCTTTCAAAAAGCTCTGAGGTTCTTGAAAAGATCGTATCGGTGACAGGAATGACTGCAGATCAGTTTTCCAGAATAGTAATGCTGGCCCAGGGAAAGTTCAGTGAGTTCCTGCTCTCTCCCACCAGAGAGAAGGAAGAGCTGTTCAGAACCTTATTCGACACTTCCGCATACAGAACTTTCCAGGATAAACTGCTTTCCATGGCAAAGGAAGCTTCTGCGGCGGGGGAGAGGATTGCCAATGAAAAACTGTCAGCCGCCAGGTCAGTCCTGTGTGATCCCGAATCACCGCTTGCAAAGGAACTTAAAGCGGCCATTGCCGACGGCACGGTTGATGATGAGGTCAAGTCCCTTATTTCAGAAATATCCGACGAAGAGCGGAGTTCTTCCGCTTTCCATCGTTCTGAAGCAAAAAGGCTCATTGACCTTTCCACGAAAACTTCAGGGATGATCAAGGCAGCTCAGGACAGGAAGGATAACCTTACAAAGCTTGAAAGACATAAAGAAAAAATGAGAAGCGAGGAAGCCAGGCTTCAGGAGATGCTTGAGCTTTCGGAAGGGGATGAGGAGAAAAGGAAGGAAGCTCAGAGCCTGAGGCAGGAGGTAACCGAGCTTGATAAGGCAGTGCTTCCGCTCTTTGGTGAGTTGAGAAAAACCGAAGGTGAAATCAGGACATCCCGTAAGAATCTGGAAGCTCTTGTTTCTGAATTATCCGCTGCAGATGAAAAAGGAAAGGTCCTGGCCGGTGAGCTTGAATCCATTTCAGAGGCTCTCAAGACGCTTGAAGGCTCCCATGAAAGGCAGCTTGAGGCACTTGATGAAAAGACAAAAGCCGAAGCACGCTCCCGATCTTTAAGTGAAGCTGCCGGAGTAAGGAAAAAGCTCCTGGAAAAGCATGCTGAAACTGAAGAGCTTCGTAAGGAAGCTGAAATCATTATTGAAAGTGAAAGGAAGCTTGAGAGGGAAGGGGAAGAGCTCTCTTCCCGGCTTAAGGATACTGAGCAGAGGCTCTCTGCCCATTCATCCCTGGATGTGCGCCTCCAGATCCTAAGGGAAAAGGAGGTGAAGCTAAGGGGGCTGAAACAGACTGAGGAAGAGCTCGTGACCTCGGAGGTAAGATGCCGAAAGCTCCTCGATGAGGTTAAAGAGCTGCTTGAGGATGTGAATGGGAAAAATGCCATCCACATGGCAGCGTACACTTCATATCAGTCCGTCAGGCTGGCCCTGAATCTTAAGGACGGTGTGCCATGTCCGGTATGCGGCTCCCTTCATCATCCAGATCCCTGTACCGATGACCATGTCTCGGAAGATGATGTGAAAGCTGCTGAAGCGGCGCTTTCAAAGGCAAAGGCACTCTATGAAGAAAGGAGTGCCGTGGCCGCCGCTGCCAGGGGAAAGACAGAGGCACTTAGACGACAGTATGAAGTCTTACTTGCTGAAACCGGAAGGTCTTCAGTTGCCGAAGCCGATTCCGATCTGAGAAAGGAGTCAGCAGAGCTTTCAGCCATGAAAGCCGAAAGAAAGGTACTTGAGGATGAGAAGAAGGCAATTGAGAGTGCAATTGAACGGAACTCCGATAAACTCAGGGCGGCAGGGCAGAAGCTCAGGGATAAGGTCAGCGAGGTAAGTAAGGCGGAAGGATTTCTCTCCCAGCTGGAAAGCAATCTTCGGTCAAAGCTTGATTCCCTTGGCCTTGATGAAAGCAGTCTCGGAGAGGAAGCGGACAAAGCCGGAATCCATTATAAGGAGTGTGTTTCTAAGCTGGAGATGGCAAATGATGATGTCCAAAAGGAAAAGCAGCTTCGCTCCGGAATTGAGCAGGCAAAAGCCTCCATTTCAGAAAACGATAAGCTGAAAACGGAGCTTGAAAAGAGTAAGGCCAGGGAGGAATCAACTCTTGTCTCTCTTGATAACAGGAAGAATACCATTCGTTCTTCGCTTTCATATTCATCAGAGGATGAGGTTCTCACCCTGATCGATGAAAAAAAGAAGAGTGCATGTTCAATTGAAAATGTAATAAG
>JALEVV010000021.1 GCA_022788185.1 Spirochaetales bacterium
GGCTGACGGAAAGATAATCGTGGAGACTCCAAGCAGACAGGTGAAGGAACTTTTCAAGGCTGCCGGGATAAAGATCCCAGCATCTCTTGGAATTGAGGACTTTGAGACTGAATATCTTCTCAAGCCCAAGGTGAAGAAACAGGAGTAGTATATGGTCCTACTTTTGCTGTTATCTTAGGCTAATTAATCAATTATCAGTTATCTCAACAAGCTATGTTCACACGAAGCAATATGAAGTCACAGAAATTGTCCGCAGTCCCTTTTGAGAATTTTCTCCCGTAGCTAACACTAGATAAAGAGCATTACAGCACCCACTATCGAGATGATGGTTCCGGCAACTGATACGATATGAACCTTCTTTTTCAGAAACAGGATGTCGATAGGCAGCATGTACAGTGGACTTATCTGGGAAAGGGCGGAAACGATACCCACGGGTGCAAGCCTCAGGGCCATCATCTGGAAGCTCATGCCGAGCACAGGACCCGTGATGCATGCAAAAAGGAGCTGGCCAAGCATTTTCCTGTCCTTAAGGAATACCGCATCCTTTCTGAAGGTGCTCTTCGGAAGAAAGGAGATGACTATAAAACACATTAGACCTGCCAGGTTTCTCAGGAAGTTTGTCGAGACAGGCCCCACATCATCTAGGGCATATCTTGCAAGGATGTAGGAAACAGCCTGGAACAGTGCACCCGCAAATGCGGCGGACATCCCCTTCACTGCCCTGTTTCTGGATCTCACTTCCCTTGAAGAGAGTATCTCATCCAGCACCATCAGCGTTATACCGGTAATTATCAGAAGTATGCTGATCCACTGCCCTGCACTCAGCACTTCACCGAAACATAGCCCGGAGAGAATCGACGACACCACAGGGGAAAAGGTCATGATGACCAGAGCCTCACGGGGACCGAGGGCCACATAGGCATAGAACATCAGCACATCGGTGATGTAATATCCTGTCACACCTGAAAGCATGAGTGCCGTGAATGATCTGGAGCTGATGTTAAGAAAGGAAAATCCTTCAGTGAAAACCATGAGGATGAAAACAAAGGGAACTGCAAACAGACTTCTGGCATGAGCCAGGGATGAACTCTTCACTGTCTTTCCAAGCACACTGTATGTTGCAGAATTGAGAGCCCAGCAGAGAGCCGTGACCAAAGCAAGAATCTGTCCTGTTACTACACTGTCCATAAAGAGCGATAGTATCCGCTCCTGAAGATTCAGTAAAGCCGTTTCAGCGGTTTTGCAAAAAAGATTGAAAAAGACATTCAAAGGCTTTGACATTATCTTCGCTTTGGTGTAATCTCTGTATTCGTTACGGGCAATAGCGCAGGGGTTAGCGTACAAGTCTGGGGGACTTGGGGTCGGCGGTTCAAATCCGCCTTGCCCGATAAGAGAAACGGTTTAAAGCCGTTTCTCTTTTTTTATCTTTCCGGGAACGTAAAAGAAAGCGGGCCGGAAAAACCGGTCCGCTTCACTATAGGCAATTATGATATCAGCCGAAATATCTCTTTAAGAGACCTTCGAATGCCTTGCCGTGTCTTGCTTCATCACGAGCCATCTCATGGACTGTGTCGTGAATTGCATCGAGGTTGTACTGCTTAGCGAGCTTAGCAAGCTCGAACTTACCCTTTGTTGCACCGTTCTCAGCATCGACTCTCATCTCGAGGTTCTTCTTTGTGCTGTCAGTTACGACTTCACCGAGAAGCTCTGCGAACTTGGCAGCGTGCTCAGCTTCCTCAAGACCAGCCTTCTCCCAGTACATACCGATTTCAGGATAGCCTTCCCTGTGAGCAACTCTTGCCATTGCAAGATACATACCGACCTCTGTGCACTCGCCTTCGAAGTTAGCCTTAAGACCAGCGATGATCTCAGCCTTAACTTCTTCGGGGACATCAGCACCGAACTGCTTGCCAACACCTACGACGTGCTCAGCAGCCCAAACCTTATCAGCCTTCTGCTCCGTGAACTTGCTTCCGGGAACCTTACACTGAGGACAGAACTCAGGAGGATTCTCACCTTCATAAACATAACCACAAACTGGGCAAACCCATTTCTTCATGATTGCATTCTCCTGTATATCAAGATTTTCTTCATATAATATAATCGAAAACCTGCAATTTGAACATATAAATGGGAATTTTTCTCGATAAGAACTTTTATTCACACTACTGTATATTTATACTCTTTTCATGCATGTTCAAAACCATTATACTGTTCAGGTATTTAACCTCAGGAGGTTTCTCAAACATGAAAAAACTGTTAACTGTTACTGTTGTTCTGCTCACAGCCCTCTGCCTGTTTGCACAGGGTGCAAAGGAAAGCGCAGAGGATCTTTCCTTAAAGAAAGTCACCGATAAGGGTGAATTCATTCTCGGTCTCGACGACTCCTTCCCTCCCATGGGTTACAGGGATGAGAACGGTGAAATCGTGGGCTTCGATATCGACTGTGCAAAGGAAGTATGCGAAAGACTCGGCGTAAAGCTCGTTTGCCAGCCCATTGACTGGGCCGCCAAGGAGCAGGAGCTTGCCACGAACAACATCGACTGTATCTGGAACGGCTTCACAATCACACCGGAACGCCTTGAAAACCTCACATTCAGTGAGCCGTATGTCAAGAACGCTCAGGTCTGTGTCGTAAAGAAGGATTCAGCAGTCAACACTCTTGCCGACCTCAAGGGCAAGGTTGTGGGCGTACAGGCAGGTTCCTCAGCTCAGGATGCTATTTCCGATACCGAAGGCTTCGAGTCTTCCCTTAAGAGCGTCGTTGAGTTCAAGGACAACCTCACTGCCCTCATGGATCTCGAGATCGGCGGTGTCGATGCGGTCGTAATGGATCTTCTTGTCGCAAACGACAACATCAACCGCTCCGGCAAGGACTTCAGGATCATCTCCGAATCACTTGTTGCTGAAGAGTACGGAATCGGATTCAGAAAGGGTGATTACGCTCTTCGCGATGCCGTTCAGGGTGCCCTCAACGACATGGCCAAGGACGGAACACTTGCTGAAATCGCAGTCAAGTGGTTCGGCGCGGACATCACTGTTGTCGGTAAATAACCGGTATAACACGCTCAAACGGAGGGACGTTCTGTCCCTCTTTTGTTATAGGAGACTGATATGACGAAAATACTGTTGCTGATGTTCAAAGCCACGGTCGTGAACATCCAGATATTCGCACTGACCCTGCTCTTTGCCCTACCCCTTGGCTTCATCGTGGCCAAAGGAAGGATGAGCAGGATCAGGATTGTTCGCTCTCTTGTGAACATCTATATCCAGATCATGAGGGGCACACCCCTTATCCTGCAGCTCATTGCCGTGTACTTTGCACCGTATTACATCTTCGGTGTTTCCTACAACCGCTTCACTGCGGTGATAATCGCCTTTGTGATAAACTATGCGGCTTATTTTGCAGAGATCTACAGATCAGGTCTGCAGGCCATAGACAGGGGCCAGTATGAGGCGGGAAAGGTTCTGGGCTTCACCAAGGCATACACTTTCTTCCATATCATTCTACCACAGGTATTCAAGATCATACTTCCGGCCCTTGCCGGTGAAGTGATCACACTGGTCAAGGACACGGCCCTTGCCCAGACCATCGGTGTAGCTGAACTCTTCAGGGTTGCCCAGAATGCCGCCTCAAGGGAGTTCTCCACCATGCCGATCTTCGTAGCAGGTATCTTCTTCTTCGTGATGAACTGGGTGGTATCCAAATTCTTCAGCTACATCGAGCATAAGATGGATTATTATCAGGGATGAGGAGGAAGAGATGAGCGAAACACTGATAAAGGCTGAAAACATTTCAAAGAGCTTCGGGGATCTGAAGGTTCTCTGCGACATCTCCTTCACTCTCGAAAGAGGCCAGGTGCTTTCAATACTGGGTCCTTCAGGCAGCGGCAAATCAACGCTTCTCAGAATCGTAACCCAGCTTGAAACCGCTGACAGGGGAACCATATCCTTTTCCGGTGAGACCCTTTTCAGGGACAATGGAGAGAAGGCGGTTTACGCATCAGGACAGACAGCCAGGAAAATCGGACTTAAGACAGGTCTCGTTTTCCAGAACTTCAATCTGTTCCCCCACTTCACGGTACTGAGGAACATCACGGAAGCACAGGTAGCAGTCCTGAAGCGCGATAAGAAGGAAGCGGAAGACAGGGCATATGCCCTTCTTAAGAAGCTTGCCCTGGAGGACAAGGCAAAGGCATATCCATGTCAGCTTTCAGGAGGGCAGAAACAGCGTGTATCAATCGCAAGGGCACTTGCCATGGATCCCGAGGTGCTTTTTTTCGATGAGCCCACATCAGCCCTTGACCCTGAGCTTACAAGGGAAGTGCTGAATGTCATCAGACAGCTTTCGGAAGAAAAGATGACCATGGCTGTCGTAACCCATGAAATGGAGTTTGCAAAGGCGATCAGCGACCATGCCATCTTCATGGAAGGCGGATACATCATTGAGGAAGGTGACAGGGACACGATCTTCGTGAATCCGGAAAAGGAAAGAACCCGCCAGTTCATCCACTCAATGAGCTGACATCAGCTGAAAACGACCTTAAACCCTATTGCGGCACCTGTTTCATCGGGTGCCGTTTCATATAAATACGCTTCATCACCGGCTTTGCCTATCCTGAGCTCAGTCACCTTTATCAGGCAGAGTGCATCCCCGTGAGTATCAGTGACGCACATCACATCACCCTTCATCGGAAGCTCCTCACCGTATTCCTCAAAGATCCTGGCTGGGACGAAGACCTTACTGACAGCTCCCGACAAAACATCATCAGGATTCAGGTTCTCACTGAAAAAAGCATGGGTGTAATCAGGAGTGTCCGGAGAGAGCATCCTGTACGCATTGAACATGTCATCACATTTCATGGTTATGATAATACAGCTTTGAAGCCCTTAATGAAAGAATTGTCAGTTCAAAAAAAAATCACACATGTTCCGAGACATGAAAAAACCGACACTTTAATGTGTCGGTTTTATTCTTGCGGACGACTGGACTTGAACCAGCAAGGCCTTTCAACCACTAGCACCTCAAGCTAGCGTGTCTACCACTTCCACCACGTCCGCAGTATTCGTTTTCGCTGCTCACTCGCAACGATGACTAAGTTACTCCTTTTGAGATTTTTGGTCAATACATTTAAAAAAATAATTTCAACTTTTGTTTCCTTGACTGAAAAATCCCCATGGATATACCATTTCACCATATGATCGAACTTTTGGTTTTCATGATTACAATGGCCATAACACCGGGGCCGAACACCATCCTCTCCATGGCAAACGCCTCGGAAAAAGGCTTTCTGAGGGGAATTACCCTGAACTGGGGAATGCTCGTGGGAATCACGGTGATAGCCCTAACCTCTTACTTCCTCCTTTCACTTCTGACGGGAATCATCCCTTCCCTGATGACCGTTTTAAGAATACTTGCCGTTATATACCTTATATATCTTGCCGTTCACCTGATTAAAAGCAGTACCGGCGTAAGTGCATCAGGAAGCGGCGGCTTTATCCGTGGCATGGTCATGCAGTTTCTCAACGTCAAGGTGATGCTGCTCTGTGTGAGCGCTGAGTCCGCATACATCATCCCCATGGGCCTGGGGATGAAGGAAGAGCTTCTCATGGTTCTCATGATTCCCATATGCTGTTTTCTCTGCGGTCTTGTCTGGGCCGTCGCAGGAGGGCTGATAAGCACCTTTTACAGAAAGCATGTGACTCTCATGAAAGCCATATTCTCATCATCACTGCTGCTTCTGGCCCTTTCAGGCATTATCGATATCGCCGGAATATAAAAACATAACCATTTCAATTATTTCTTTTTTGACAGCATTGGTTTATATTGTCAGCAACAGGAGATACAACATGAATTACATCCAATTGGCCAATTCCCTTCCCATGTACCTGCTGGTGGGTGCGATCCTTCTCTTCATCGCGTCGATCTGCGTGGTATTCATGAGAAAGAGCTATAAGGCAGGACTAGCCCTTGGCATGGACAGTAAGGTACTTAAGGGTGCCATTACCTCATCCGCTGCCTTCACGGTACTTCCTTCAGTATCCATTCTGCTCGGTGTAATCGCACTTTCAGGTTCTCTCGGAGTTCCTGCAGCCTGGCTCCGCCTCTCGGTAGTCGGAAACCTTCAGTATGAAGCGACCGTTGCCAACATAGCGGCAGAGAACATGGGAACCCAGCTCGATTCATCGGTACTCACCATGAATAACCTTGTCACGATCCTGATGGTCATGACCGCAGGAATCGTATGGGGCTGTCTGCTTTCCATATTCACGCTCAAGGGTTATTCCTCAAAGCTGAGACTCACTGCCAAAAAGAGCGGCAGTAAGGGCGGTTTCGCAGGCTTTGCAATGACAGGAATGATGATAGGACTCTGTTCAACATTCGTGGGCTCCTACATCGCCACCGCCTTCGTCAAGGCAAACACCACTCCGCTGATAACACTGCTTGTGGCAGGCGCCGCCATGGCACTCTTCGACACACTGGCAAAGAGGACAAAGGCCGCCTGGCTTGAGAACTTCTCGCTCTCCCTCTCGATGCTCCTCGGCATGGCAGCAGCCGTGCTCGTAAATCTTTAGGAGGTTAATGACATGAACGAAGAATTTGATTTCGAAGCCTATCAGGCATCAATTCACAGAGCCGGAAGAACCATGCTCTCGATCGGAGTGTTCCTGCTGCTGGCCGCACCCTTCATGATGGCGGCAATAACGGGAAGCACCATTGAATGGAGCGCATTCTTCCGTGCGATAGTATCAGTACTTATAGTATATGTTCCCTCCTGCGTCGTTGAATACCTCATCTATGTGCCCCTGCTGGGTGCCGGTGCTTCATATCTGACATTCATGACAGGCAACATCACGAACCTCAAGCTTCCCTGCGCATTCAACTCCAGAGAGCTTGCGAAGACTGAGATCGGAACCCCGGAGAATGAGATCGTATCTACACTCTCAGTTGCAACCTCATCCCTTGTCACGATGCTTGTCATATTTGCCGGTGTACTGCTGCTGATTCCCCTTACCCCGGTGCTTCAGAATCCGGTTATAAAGCCTGCATTCGACAACGTGCTTCCGGCACTTTTCGGTGCCCTGGGTTTCCAGTACTTCAGAAAGAGCATTAAGGTTACTGTATTCCCCCTCTCTTTCATGGTACTCTTATGCCTGCTCATTCCTTCAATGATCAGCAAGACGAGCTTCCTCCTGATCGCATGCGGCGGCATTGCCCTCGCCCTCAGCTTCATCTTCTGGAAGAAGGGATGGATAAAGGAGAAGTAAAATGAAATACGAAGAAAAGCTTTCAAAAATGATTCAGGTCGAGACCGTCAGCGTCAGGGGCGAACTGAATCTGGACAAATTCATCAGGTTTCAGGAGGTGCTGAGAGAGCTCTTCCCGAATGTCTTTGCCACCATGGAGTTCCGCTCCTTTGACGGTGCAATGCTGCTGAAGTGGAAATCACAGTCCCCTAAGGGTGACCCCATCCTCTTCATGAGCCACCAGGATGTGGTCTCGGCAGCAGGTAATTGGAAGCATAAGCCCTTCTCAGGGGACATTGCCGAAGGCAGGGTCTGGGGCCGCGGAACCGTGGATACAAAGGGTGCCCTCTTCTGCATCTTCCAGTCCCTGGAAGAGCTCATTGGGGAAGGCTATAAGCCCAATGTGGATGTCTACATCGCTTCCTCCAACACCGAGGAAGTTGCCGGAGATGGTGCACCCAAGATCGTGAAGTACCTTCAGGAGCAGAAGGTACACCTTCAGTTCCTCATCGACGAGGGCGGTATGATAAAGTCTGAGCCGCTGAAGGGCGCGAAGGGCCGCTTTGCCATGATCGGAACACTGGAAAAGGGAACATGCAATTTCAGGTTCATCGCAAAGGGAAACGGAGGACACGCCTCGGTTCCAGGAAAGAACACTCCGCTTGTAAGACTCGGCCAGTTCATGGCTTCAGTCGAAAAAGACGATCCCTTCAAGGCTAAGATGAATCCAACAACGATTGAAATGTTCAGGCGTCTCGGTCCGACTGTCAAGGGTCCCCTCGGCTTTGTACTTCGCCATGCAAAGGGACTCTCTCCCCTGCTTGCAAAGCTGCTTCCGGGAGTAAATCCCCTGGCAGGAGCGATGATAAAGACCACGATGGCCTTTACCATGGCCGAGGGTTCAAAGGGCCTCAACGTGCTTCCTGAAACCGCATACGTAACGGGAAACTCAAGGGTCATCCACCACTGCGATGCCGATGAGACGTACCGCATCATCAGCGAGAGGGCAAAGCAGTTCGATATTGATACTGAGATCATCTACTCATCAACCGCATGTCCCGTCGTCGATCATAACGGAAAGGCCTTCAGACTTGTCGAGGACACGATTCATGAGCTCTTCCCAGGTGTCATCACATCCCCCTATGCGATGACAGGCGGAACCGATGCCAGGTTCTTTGCACCGGTGACTGAGAATGCTCTCCGCTTCGCTCCGCTGGAAATCGATGAGCAGCAGTATAAGTCAATCCATGCTTTGGATGAGAATATCTGTATAGACACGCTTCCCAAGGGTGTTGAGTTCTACAAAGCAATAGTGAAAAAGATGTGATAAACAGCAAGGGACTGCCGAGTGGCAGTCCCTTTTCCAATTCAGATGAGCCTGAAGCCAAGTTTTTCAGCTTCCTCACGGGCCTCATCCTGCCAGACAGATGCCTGGACTTCTCCGATATGAGCCTTCTTGAGAAGGAACATGCATAACCTGCTCTGGCCGATGCCTCCTCCGATAGTCTCGGGGAATTCCCCGTTCAGAAGTCTTTTGTGCCAGTAAAGCTCCTTTCGGCCAGCTGCATTCTTTTCCTCAAGCTGCCTTAAAAGGGCCTCCCTGTTAACCCTTATGCCCATACTGCTGAGTTCCAGTGAGGACTGTCTCACATGGTCCCAGACAATGATGTCTCCGTTAAGACCCTTATGTGAGGCGTCAGTGGGAGTGGACCAGTCATCGTAGTCAGGGGCCCTGCCTGAGTGGGGCTCACCATTTGCAAGCTTTGCACCTATTCCGATCAGGAAGATTGCACCATACTCTTTTGCCAGCTCCCTCTCCCTCTCGGTGGGAGTAAGTTCGGGATAGCGTGCCTCCGCATCCTCACTGTGGATGAAGGTAATTTCCTCAGGAAGCACAGGCTTCAGGGATGAGTAGGTCTCATGCATAAGGAACTCGGTTCTCTTCAGCGCACCGTAGATCTCACGGACCACGTGTTTAAGGTATTCAAGATTCCTTTCATCGGCACCGAGCACCCTTTCCCAGTCCCACTGGTCCACGTAGATCGAGTGGATCGCGTCGATATCGTCATCAGGGCGGAGGGCATTCATGTCTGTGTAGATGCCGAAGCCTGGCTTTATGCCGTAATCGGCAAGTGCCATCCTCTTCCACTTGGCTAAGGACTGGACAATTTCCATCCTGCTGTTGTTCATGTTTCCGATCTCGAAGGAAACAGGGCGTTCAACCCCGTTGAGATCATCGTTTATTCCGCTGCCTGCCTTTACGAAGAGCGGTGATGTCACCCTGGAAAGTCTGAGGGCACCGCTGAGCTCGCGCTCAAAGTTGTCCTTTACGAGCTTGATGGCCCTTTCAGTCTCCCGTTCCGACAGGATCGGAGTGTATCCGTCTGGAAAAAATTTCATTTTTTTAATCCTCAATAAAGCTCATGATAATTGAATATTTATTCATGTGCAAGAGAGATATCTCATTGGATAAATATAGTTTTTATATAGCCTATTCTTTGTAAATTAATATTTTACATACTTCATGTTAGGAAAACTTGACCAAATAGACAAAAGGTATTATTTATTAAGGCGACAAAAGGAAGTAGGGTTTTCGATTAATGAGGAGTGAATATGACTCAGAAAGAATCGGCGCTCATACTCAGCGCCACCGACAATCTCTTTACCAGGCTTGAAGCCCCTGCCCTTTATGTTCAGATTCAGGCCTACCGCAGGATCCTCTCAGCTGAAAATTGCAGAGATGTTCCTTTCAGGAAAGCACTTTCAGCATACATCGAGGATGTTTTCACGCCGGTGATGGACGCAATCGGGAAAAACCGCGCACTTAGGAAAACAGTAAAGCAGATGGGAGTTTCCTTCATCTATCTGCAGATAACAGAGGAGCTTTCGGATGTGAAAAACATCACCAGGGAAAGTTACCTTGCCCTGGTGGAAAGAAAAACCGAATGCTACCTTAATGCGGCTTAAAACTCCCAGTAAATACTGCTTCTCACCTTCTCCGCCGCAGCTTCACCCATAAGGCGGCGAACCAGGACGAAGCCCAGTTTCAAGCCATATGCGGCACTCTTTGCAGTGATGATGCTGCCGTCCTCGACGACGCCTTCACTGCTGAACTCAAAGCCCGGGTAATACTCATCACATCCCGGATAGCACGTTGCCTTCTTCCCTTCAAGAAGTCCGGCAGGTCCCAGCACCACCGCAGGAGCGGCACAGATAGCCGCCACAAGGGCACTCTGAGAGTGCCTGATCACGATTTCATTCACATCCCAGCTCTGGGCCAGATTGATTGATCCGGGCATTCCTCCGGGAAGGAAAACGAGATCAAAAGCGCTGTCCTTCACTTCCGACACTTTCACATCTGCCACGATCGTAACCCCATGGGATGACTTCACGGCTTTGTCTTCTCCGACTGCGGCGGTGGTTACTTCCACTCCCCCGCGCTTTAACGCATCAAGTACGGAGAGGGCCTCGACCTCCTCAAAGCCCTCAGCAAGGAAAATAAGTGCTTTTTTCATAGTACCTCAACAACTTCGCCGTTCTGCTTTGCTTTTCTGAGAAGCTCTGCACCGTGGGTGAGAATCCTTTCAGTCTCATCCCAGCCGATACATGCATCGGTTACGGAAACACCATACTTCAGGGAAGATCTGTCACCGCATATGCTCTGATTGCCTTCATTGATGTTGCTTTCAAGCATGAAGCCCCTTATCGCACTCTCACCCCAGATTACCTGATCGATGACGTTCCTGAGTACCCTCTTCTGCCTTGAGAAGTTCTTCCTGCTGTTTCCGTGAGAGCAGTCAATGACGATGGCAGGTCTGATGCCGGCATCGGAAAGCTTCTTCTTTGCCTGCTCAACGTCATCCTCATAGTAATTGGGAGCCTTGTCACCTCCGCGGAGGATGAGGTGTCCCTCATCATTTCCCGATGTTCTGAGAACAACCGTCTGACCTTCCTTGTTGATACCAATGAAGGAAGCGGGTGCCGCTGCACTCTTTATCGCATTGATCGCATTCGTAAGCTCACCGTTCGTGGAGTTCTTGAAGCCTACGGGTACGGAGAGACCGCTTGCCAGGGTTCTGTGGGTCTGGCTTTCAGTGGTGCGGGCACCGATACTGGACCAGCTCATCAGTTCATCGATGTACTGGGGGATGATTGGGTCAAGGACCTCACAGCCGAGTGCCAGTCCCTTGCGGCTGATTTCGATGAGAAGGCTGCGGGCAGTCTTCAGTCCCTTGTCTATGTCGTAGGAGCCGTCCATGTCCGGGTCGAGGATGAGCCCCTTCCAGCCGACTGTGGTTCTGGGCTTCTCGAAGTAGACTCTCATTACCACGTAGAACTGATCACTGATCTTTTCTGAAAGGGCCTTAAGGCGGTCCGCATAGTCAAGGGCGGCTTCCGGATCGTGGATGGAACAGGGGCCAACCACGGCCAGCAGGCGCTGATCACGACCGCTGAGAATGTCACTTATAATCCTGCGTGATTCATGGATTCTCTCAGACATGTCCTCTGAGACCGGATATAAAGTACTGATCTCGACCGGTGTTGCCAGCGGTGAGATATCTCTGATTCTGATATCTTTGTTACTCATGACAGTATCATAACAGAACATGCCTGTTTTGACAGGCATGTTCACTTACATTTTTCACTTCTTTTTCGGATAGAGGAAACGCTTGATCTTCTGGGTCGCGGTACGCTCGAAGTTCTCTTCCTGAAGCTGTACACTGTCGATCCTGTTCTGGCTGGACAGCTCCTTGTTGACCGTCGACCTCAGCCTGTCCACATAGGACTTTGCCTCCACCCTGGCCTCATCGAGAGTAATTGCCAGGTGCTTTGCCATCAGCTCGATATCGATCTTGACGAGGGCCAGCAGGCCTCCGTTATCACTTACTACCAGCGATTCCTCAACGAACTGCTGGTTGTTTATGATGCTTTCGATCACCTCGGGATAGATATTCTCACCGGTGGGTCCAACGATCATGGTCTTGCACCTGCCCCTGATGGCCAGCTGCCTCTTTGAGTTGATGTACCCCAGGTCTCCCGTGCGGAAGTAACCATCCTCCGTGAAGGCTTCCCTGTTGAGCTGGTCATTATGGTAGTAACCGGGCGTTACATTAGGTCCCTTAACGACGATCTCACCCACGCCCTCGGAATTCACGTCAATGAGCTTCATGTCCACGTCGCTGACGATCTTACCGGCATAACCGAGCCTGTGCTCCCTCTTTTTGGGACCGCAGCCTGCAAGCAGGGGGCTTGTCTCCGTAAGTCCGTAGCCGAGTGCATAGGGGAAGTTACCCCTGTAGAGGAACTCTTCCACCTCAGGATCGAGGGCAGAGCCTCCGATTCCGAAGAACCTGAGTTTTCCGCCGAAGGTGCTGACGAGCTTTTTCACCACCACCCTGCACACAAAGTTCTTTGTAGGAGGATTCTTATAGAGCTTCTCAAACTTGCCCCCGTTCTTGATGAGGGGAGCGACTGCAGACTTGTAAACCTTCTCGATAAGCAGGGGAACGGTGAGCATGACGTGGGGCCTAACTGTCTTCAGGGCAGGAAGCAGTACCGATACTGCGGCAGGCTTACCGAGGAAGTGAACCTCCACACCGTTCATCATGCAGAGTATCTGTCCTGCCATGAATTCATACACATGGCTTACGGGAAGGATGGAAAGCGCCCTCATGCCGGGTTTGAGCTTTATGTATGTCCCTGATGATACGTCCGCATTCCTGATGAGGTTCTTATGGGTCAGCACAACCCCCTTTGACATTCCGGTTGTTCCGGAGGTGTAGATGATAGAGGCGGTGTCATCCTCCTCAAGAGGAAGCGATGAGAGCATCTTCACATTGAATTTCACATGCGTCGGATCAAGGCCGGGAAGGTCGGAATAATTGCGGTCATTCATCTGGGAAACCGATGAGGGCGGCAGGTAGAAGATATCCTCAAGGCGGTAGACGTCAAGGCCCTTTTCGATGATGAAATCCTTAATTCCAAGAAGTTGCTTTTTCCCGCCGCAGACGGCCCTCGCACCGCAGTCCGAAAGGGCATTGACAGTTTCCTTTGCGGTGAAGCCGGGAAGAATAGGCACCGCAATGGCGCCGATTGAGGTTATGCCGAAGTAGAACATCATCCACATCGGACTCGATTCACCGTAAATCGCTATCCTGTCCCCCTTCACGACTCCCTGGTTGATGAGGAACTGGCTGATGGAATGAACCTTGAACGCAAGATATCGGTATGTGAAACTGACTTCATCCTCACCGCCGACCACCGTGTAGCAAAGCCTTGAGGGATATCTGGCCGTACATGCATCGATGAGGTCACGGAACGTATACTTTTTCACGTTCTCCATTACAAGGCCATCTGCCCTCTTTATCTTTTTCAGGTTTTCAATACTGAATTCCCTTGCTTTCTCTTTCGCCTTTTTCTTTGCTTTTCTGTTCATAAATCCTCTTTTTTTACCTAAGTCTTACTCCTGAGGACGCTCAAGGCATCCCATATAGCTTTTTCCCCTCTCGCAGACCGTATAGGAATTACAGTCATCGAGGGTCGATATCATATCCTCAATTTTCTCGGGCGTGTTGTTGTTGGCACTTACGTGGATGAAATATATTTCCCTCCCCTTAAGGCTGCATGATCTCACAAAGTCACCTGCCTGAGTGTTTGATAGATGGCCCCTTTCACCCCTGACCCTCCGCTTCAGGACATAGGAATAGGGACCTGTTTCCAGCATTGTCTCATCATAGTTGCTCTCAATGAAGAGCACTTCTGCCCTTGCGGCAAGCTCAAAAGCCTCTTCAGGTATCACGCCGGTGTCGGTCATAAGGAAGAAGCTTCCCTCCCTGTGGCTGATGAAATATCCCACACTGCCCTGGGAATCATGGCTTGTCCTGAAGCTGGTAACAAGAAAGCCATTTTCGAAAACGGTGTCTCCGTAGGACATAAGTGTGAGCATTTCATCCTTTAGTCCCAGTTTTGAGAGTATCGGAAGACCTCCTTCACGGGAGCTTTCCGAAAGATAGATTCTCGGATGGAGACTGCGTTCAAGCACTCCGGCACCCTTGACATGGTCAGGATGGAGATGGGTGATGAAAAGCGCTCCCACAGCCTCAAAGGGCACTTCGGCATCGATAAGTCTCTTCTTCAGCCCGGTAAGGGTCAGTCCCATGTCTATGAGGATGGCATTTTCACCGTCGTAGAAGACATAGGAATTACCGCAGCTGCCGCTGGTAAGGCATGCATACCTCAGCATGTGGCATTCCTCAGAAAGTCCTCATCAAAGCCGACGGCGGCCTTTTCCTTCACTCTCAGAACAGGTGTCTTCAGCAGCTCCGGATGCTCCATTACCTCTTCCTCCGGATCGTAATCACGCCAGGCATACCCGTTTTTCGTGAAATACTTTCCTTTTGCGTCTATGTATTCATCAGGGGAACAGGATGAGAAAATGCTTTTCCATTCCTTTTCGGAAAGTTCCCGTTTTGAAAGATCGACAAACTGGTATTCCTTTCTTCTTTCATTGAGCCATCTGACTGCTTTCTGAGTATCCCTGCATGAGGCCCTTCCGATTACCTGAAGCATTGCACATCCGTCCTTTATCATAAAATTTTCCACTCCGACCGCACTGAAGTCAACAAAAGCGGCGAAATAATTATACCTATATAAATTATATTCCCATAGTTAATTTTAACTAATGACTCATTATTGACGCATGATAGTGAAAGGAATACAATCCATGGCATATTTTTCATTAGGAGATATCATCAAAATGCAGGAAAGAATCAAAGCCATTCTACAGAGAGATCCTTCAGATGAGATTATCAGGGCTGAAGGCTGGGTTAGGACCAAGAGAGACAGCAAGAACGTCTGTTTCCTCGAGGTCAATGACGGCTCCTCACTTAAGGGGCTGCAGGTAGTCATAGACAAGGCTTCTTTCAATAATGATGATCTCCTCTCTCAGATCACAACAGGATGTTCCGTTGAGTGTTCAGGACACATCGTGGCTTCCCTCGGCGGAAACCAGAAGGTTGAGATGCAGCTTACTGACCTGAAGCTTGTCGGTGAATGCCCCGTTGACTATCCTCTTCAGAAGAAGAGACACACACTGGAGTTCCTTCGCGACATCGCTCACCTCCGCCCCAGGACAAACCTGCTCGGAGCAGTGACAAGGGTAAGGAACACTCTGGCCTATGCCGTGCACTCCTTCTTCCAGGAGAATGGATTCATCTACGTCAACACTCCGCTCATCACCTGTTCCGATGCGGAAGGTGCCGGTGAGACCTTCCAGGTCACAACCCTTGATCTGGATAAGGTGCCCAGAGGAGAGGACGGTGCCGTCGACTACTCAAAGGACTTCTTCGGCAAGAAGGCATCCCTCACTGTTTCAGGTCAGCTTGAGGGTGAGACCTATGCCATGGCCATGAAGAACATCTATACCTTCGGACCTACCTTCCGTGCTGAAAACAGTAACACGACAAAGCATCTGGCTGAGTTCTGGATGGTAGAGCCTGAGATGGCCTTCTGCACGCTGGACGGAGACATGGAAGTTGCCGAATCCTTCCTCAAGTACATCTTCAGCGCATGTCTTGAAAAGAACCCTGAGGACATGGAGTTCTTTGATCAGTTCGTTCTCAAAGGCAACATCGACACACTGCGTCATGTAATTGAGACTCCCTTTGCCCACATGACATACACCGATGCCATCAAGGTACTTGAAAAGGAAAACGATCACTTCGACTTCCCCGTTCACTGGGGCTCAGACATCCAGACTGAACACGAGAAGTTCCTTACCGAAAAGGTATGCGGATCCCCGGTAATCGTCACCGACTACCCCAAGGAGATCAAGGCCTTCTACATGAAGCTGAACGATGACGGAAAGACCGTCAGGGGTATGGATGTGCTCGTTCCCAGAATCGGTGAGATCATCGGAGGAAGCGAAAGGGAAAGCAACCTTGATGTCCTTCTTTCCCGCATCAGTGATCTTGGTCTCAATAAGGATGATTACTGGTGGTACCTCGATCTCAGGAAGTACGGCTCAGTTCCCCATTCCGGTTTCGGCCTCGGCTTCGAAAGAGCGGTACAGTATGTCACCGGTGTTCAGAACATCAGGGACGTCATCCCCTATCCCCGCTACGTCAAGAGTGCTGATTTCTGATTCGTTACAGGGTGCCCCGCAAGGGCACCTTTTTCATCGCCCATGATCGGCTCTTAAATTTATAACGGCCCAGAACCTTAGATCCTCCACCGTTCTCAGCCCCAGCCTGCATAGCAGGTTTTTCTTATATGATGAGTAGGTTGCTCTGGTTATTCCCAGATCAATGCACACACCCTTTGCAAGCTCATTGCGCATTAGTGCATCAAGAAAATTCCTCTCCTTCATCGTAAGCACGGGAAGCTTTGAGCTTTTCACGAAATAGCCCCTGGTACACTCGCTTACCTCCGATTCGGCAACCGGATTGAAAAATATGTAGATAAGACGTACCTTTCCTGAGAGCTCCTTCTTCAAAGGTTCAAAGAATCTGTAATCGCTCTGTCTTCTTATCCTGATGATAAGAGCATCCTTCAATGAAGGGATGTCAGCCGAGATAAGCTCACATCTGAATCCCATCCTCTCAACCTCTGCCTTCAGCATTACGTTACCAACTGCAAATACCTTCTTCATACTAATAATAAACGAAAAATGACGGTTTTCCGTAAAAATAATGTTTAATTCCGTATTTGGAATATTATAATTATTTCAGAGCATCCACACAAAATAATACATAATTACTATTTTATATAAATATTTAATATTAAATATTTGTTTGTTTTTGTTTTCGTTTATTGTTCTTACCTGGTTCTGAGAAGGGAGAGCGCCCTGTCGAAGGCATTTGCAAACTGCTGGACCGTCCGCTCATCGAAATGCTTCTGCCTGTCGCTGAAAATACCCATTTCCCGGAACTCTTTCTGAGTTTCCCTGATCGACATGCGCTCCCTTATATTATTTTCATTGAGTACATTGCCTCTGTCATCTATGACCATGATGCCTTTGGCTATAAGCCTCTCGGCCAGGGGAATGTCGTGGGTTATGCAAAGTGCCGGAGGAAGTGCGATTTCAACAATCCTGTCATCAGCGGCATTTGTACCGCCCTCCACCACTGTCATGGACATGGTGCTTTTTATTTTCCTTATTTCCTCAGGGGGAAGAACTGTCCTGTAGGGTTTACGGAGCAGGATGGTGTGTTCCCTTATGGCACTCCTGACATCGGGAAGATCCCTGTCGGCAACGAAAAAAGCAACGATGTTCTCACGCATGCAGCGCCTTATGATTATCTCCCTGTGTTTGACGGGAAGGGAGTCTGCATCCAGGTATAATCTTGTTTCCATGATGCGATGTTACCATACGAAGGGTAAAAACTCACAGTGTTTTGTTTCTGTATGGTGCGTATATATGGAAAAATAATCGATAATTAATTATAGTTAATCAAGTAGGAAAATTTCAGGAGGTTTTCATGAACTATTCTGCACTGCAGACAGCAAGATACCAGTATCAGCCCAAGCTGCCGCTCATCCTTCAGAACAAGATTGAGGAAGTTGAAGTATGCTATGGGGAAGCAACCCAGTCAGTAGCCGATCAGGAAAAGATCAGCCAGATGTTCCCCAACACATATGGCATGAAGACAATCTCTTTCAAGAAAGGTGAATCCAAGGCTCAGAAAGAGAAGCAGGTTGTAGGTGTTATCCTCTCCGGCGGACAGGCTCCCGGCGGGCACAATGTCATTACGGGACTTTATGATGCACTCAAGAACGCCAACAGGGACAACGTCCTCTTAGGCTTCAAGGGAGGTCCCTCAGGACTCCTTGAGGATGATTACATCGAGTTCACAGATGAATTTATCAATGAGTACAGGAACACCGGAGGATTTGACATTATCGGATCCGGAAGAACTAAGCTTGAGACAGTCGAGCAGTTCAAGGTTGTAAGCGAAGTCACAAAAAAGCATGGCCTCAATGCAATCGTAATCATCGGCGGCGATGACTCCAACACAAATGCCGCAGTACTCGCAGAGTACATGGCTGCCACAAAGAGCGGCGTTCAGGTAATCGGATGCCCGAAGACAATTGACGGAGACCTCAAGAACGATGTCATCGAGGTTTCCTTCGGTTTCGATACCGCATGCAAGACCTATTCAGAGCTCATCGGAA
>JALEVV010000065.1 GCA_022788185.1 Spirochaetales bacterium
GGCCAGAGACGGTGTAAGACGCCCTTTGGGGTGCGGCCGTCGTTACCATGGCCGGATTCCCATGGGCTTGCCCGTGGGAGTACGTCAATGTTGGTAAAAGATGTATCCATAGCCTGATTTACTTCTGTTCTTTGAGTTGCGTAATTCCGTCAGCTGAAAAGGTCTATTTCCAATACTTCCATTAATGCGTATATTGTCATTCTTATCCTCCAGCACTGTTTGAAGTGAAGGCTGCTAAAGACATTGACTGTTCGCTAATTAAAGCTATCTTCATGAAGATCCGTAAAGGGGTAGAGGCCAGAACCATGAACCTGAAGGGTTTATTCTCTCGAAGTTTAAATTGAAATCCCGGAGATTTTTGGTTCCTTGCGTTCATAGGCATAGGTTCTTTTCCGTTCTCTTCTGGTGGTTCTACCCGTTATAAAAATCTGGAACATTAATTCGGACAATGCTGGTAAATTGCTCCATGACAGATGAGAAAATGACAGCATGATACTCAGTGTGACTTGAAGTCAGCAACGTGGAATGAACAAGTGTCTGTTGTTGTTTTGTGTTGAATAATTATATCGATTTTCATTTTAATATATCCAAAAGATTAATAAAATTTAGCATGTTTAGATTATAATCCGATATTAAACATATATTTTTATTTCGTTAATCAAATTATATATTAGATATATTTTTATGTATTAAATTGTTTATTCATCTATTTTAACTGGATCATAACCATATAAAAACATGATAGTTGTGTACTGGTTTTACATCATATATTATTAATCCTGTTGGAGAATACAATGAAAGCACTGCATAAATACATAACTGAAGGGTACTCAGGTGCAGGTCTGATACTTACCTGCCGCGGAAAGGTGCTGTTTCAGTTGCGTCGTCACCCGAGATGCTGGGCTTTCATAGGGGGAGGAATTAATCCTTCCGTTGATCATGATTTTCTGGACTGTGCGATCAGGGAAGTATTTGAGGAATCCGGGATAACGGTCGATCGGAATGCAGTTGATAAAACACCCGTTCACGTGGTTGGCTTCGGGCGCTACAGATGGGAGCTTTACCATGCAGAGCTCCCTGAGGAAACAGTTCCTTCAGGAAGCCAGGAGTTCAGTGACGAGTATGTCGGTTATGCCTGGGTTTCACTGAAGGACTACCGAAGAGAGCTCAAGGCTGTCAGGCCTTATCCTCTGTTCTTTTTTGTTTCCCATCAGATGAGAAAGCTCAGCTCTTCTTATAGCGGGCGAGAAGGGCGCTGAGAGCTGCCAGCTTGTCCTCCGTTGAGGTCTGCTCGGCCCCGGCTTCGATGCTGCTTATCAGGGATGAAGGAATTTCCTTTATGAACCTTGATGGCAGACACTGATGCACTTCACCCATCCTGTCCTTTCTGTTCTGACAGTAGGTTATTGTCAGTTCCTTTTTTGCCCTTGTGATCGCCACATAGAAGAGGCGGCGCTCTTCCTCAATATTTGCAGGATTTTCCTCGAGCGCCCTGGATGATGGGACTATGTTGTCCTCCACACCTGCAAGATAGACAGTGTCGAACTCAAGTCCCTTTGCGGCATGCATTGTCATGAGATTGACCTTTCCCTTTTCTGGATCAGTGTTCTCCTCGCCGAGGATCATGGTAAGGTTCAGGTAATCCCTGAGCGTCATGTCCGGATTGGCCTTCTCATACCGGCTTATCCTCTGACGCAGGAACTCCAGGGACTGCATTTTGTAATCAACGGTTTTGGGACTCTCGGGGAATTCCTCATAGAGCCTTTCCCTGTAGGAAATGTCCTCGATTATTGTCTGAAGGAGCAGGGCCTTTTCATTGTTCACTGCAAGATCCTTCCACCTGATGACGTCTTCCACGAACTTCTTAATCGCATCCTTTGCCTTTCCTGTTACAGGTGCATCGGCAGCATAGGCAAAGTCGGAAAGCGCATCAAAGAGGGAAGTCTTCTTTTTGTCCGCATGGGCTCTCAGCTTCTCGATCGTGACTCTTCCTATCCCGCGCCTCGGGGTGTTTATGATTCTGAGCAGTGAGACACTGTCATCCTCATTGACGATTACCTTGAGGTAGCAGAGCAGGTCCCTGATTTCCTTGCGCTCGAAAAAGCTCTGACCACCGGAAACCTGAGTCGGGATTCCGTTTTCCATGAGGGCCGTTTCCAGCTTTGAAAGCAGGGTATTGGTCCTGACGAGGATTGCGAAGTCGGAGTAGCTGAGCCCCAGCTTCAGACTGCGGTCCTTTATGTGGTGACTGATGTAATATGCTTCCTCTTCCTCATCCTCATTGCTGGTGACGAAGATGCTGCTTCCTTTTTCATCCCTGGTCCAGAGCTTCTTCTCTTTCCTGTTGCTGTTATTCACAATGAGGGTGTTTGCGGCTTCAAGGATGTTTCCGCTGCACCGGTAGTTCCGCTCCAGCTTGTATTCGTGTAATGTGGGAAAGTCCTGCTCGAAACTCAGGATATTGTGGTAATCGGCACCTCTCCAGGAATAAATGGACTGGTCGTCGTCTCCGACGACGGCGATGTTGCCGTACTTTCTCGCGATCATGGAGACAAATCTGTACTGAAGAGCCGATGTGTCCTGGAACTCATCCACAAGTATGTACCTGAAACGTTCCTGAACGTTCTCAAGGACGTCAGGACGCTTTTCGAAGATCTGAATCGGAAGACGTATGAGGTCATCGAAATCGACGACGTTGTAGGCCTTCTGTGTGGCCAGGAATTCCTCGTAGATTTCCTTCAGGGCACTGTCATCCTGAAGGCCTTCACGGTGACGTCCGCACTTCAGGTCTGAAAAGAGGGACAGGAGCGGACCCGTGCTGTAATCGGCAAGCTCATAACCCAGGGAAACGATGACGTTCTTCAGCAGCGCCGTATTGTCATTGGTGTCATAGACGGTGAAATTGTTCTTATAACCCAGATGCTGGATATACTGCTTCAGAAGCCCCAGTCCGAAGGAGTGGAAGGTGGTTGCGGTGACGCCCTTACCCTGTGCACCCGTAAGTGCGGTGATGCGCTCCTTCATTTCCTTTGCGGCCTTGTTTGTGAAGGTGAGTGCGAGAATGTTCCTGTCAGCTATCCCTGACTCCAGCATGTGTGCGATGCGGTATGTCAGCATTCTCGTCTTACCGGAACCCGCACCCGCTATGATGAGGGAAGGTCCCTCGATCGAGCTGGCTGCCCGGTACTGTTCCTCATTGAGTTCTTTTCTGAGATCGATAGGCATACGGTGAGTAAAACTAGCAGTTAAAACTGAGTTTTTCAAGTGGCATCGGACGGCATGAAAAAAACTCTCCCGGATGCCGGGAGAGTCTGGAAGCCCGCTGATCATTGGTGATCAGAAAACGCCGGTGATGAAGATCTCGAGACCGATTATGAGAAGAATGACACCGCCGAAAATATTGGCCCTGCGACCGAGCTTCGCCCCCGCCTTCTTCCCGATTATCAGGCCTGCGACACAGATAATGAACGTGACTGCAGCGATCAACGATGCCGAGAGCAGTGCATGGGGAAAATCGTATTCAGCGATGGTGAATCCGACGGAAAGGGCATCTATGCTGGTGGCTATTCCCTGTATGATGAGTTTCCTGAAACTCAGGATCGAACACGAAGGATGCTCCTCATCCTCCCCGTCTTCCTTTTCCCTTATCATTGAAATACCGATGTAACCCAGCAGTGCCAGGGCGATGTACGGTATGGCTTTCTCAAGCATCGAGAAGTAGGTGAGGATCGTGTGAACGCAGAGCCACCCTGCAAGCGGCATGAGCGCCTGGAAGAAGGCGAAAGTTCCTGCTATCAGGACCAGCTTGCTTTTTGACATCCTGCATTCATGAAGACCGTTGGCAAGGGATACCGAGAAGGCATCCATTGCAAGACCTACACCGAGTGCCAGGCTGTTGATGAAAAATACAATATCCATATTCCCCTCGGTAATGTTTATTTTCTTATTTCAATCGCACCCTTCGGGCACATCTCATGACAGCAGTAGCATCTGATGCACTTTTCCCTGTTGATGACGACCTTTCCATCCTTCAGGGAAAGGGCCCCTGCAGGACAGATATCGATGCACTTTTTACACCTTATGCATAGGCTGGCGTCAAATTCCGGAGCGGGACGCCTTCTGGCCTTCTTACGGTCAAAGGTCCTCGTCAGGAAGGGAAGCAGAAGGGAACGGATAAGTCCCTCCTTCTTTGCCACATCAACTTTTCTGAAGTCCTTTATCACAAGTTCCGCGGGATCAAGGAGCGTCCAGACAGGCTCAAGCCGGGTATACCCCTTCCGCTTTCCCTCATTGAGAATAGGAATGTCCCCATCCCTGTATCCCATTATGATCCTCATGGCCTCATCAACCTCAAAGGAATCGGAACCTCCTATCAGGACTCCCACCTGGCGCAGTGTTCCGTTTGCGGGTCCGGGACCTTCCATTCCTATGATGCCGTCGACAATGCCGTAGCAGGCACCGCTCTCCTTATAGATTTTGCATATCAGGGAGGCAAAGGCTGTCCTGGAGGGAGCCTTGACGTGGCATGGACTCTTGTTAAGTCCCGGAAGGGTTCCGAACATGTTCTTGACGGCTCCTGTCAGGTACATGAGTTCGTGGGTCTTGAACTTGGCCACCGAGATTACCACATCGGCCTCATCCAGGACCTTTGCCATGGTCAGGTTTGTTTTCCTGTCTATCCTGTGGCTCCTCGGGGAGGCGGCGAAGTTGACCCAGGAAGCACCCGTTCTTTCACACACGTCGGCAAGGCCGCACGTCTTTCCGTGGAAGGACGGGGTATGAAGGCCGGGTGAGTCACCGACCAGAATCCTGGCAGCTCCCTTTTCCTTAACAAGCCTTATCAGCTCCTCGACGACCACGGGATTGGTCGTTATCCCCAGCTCCGGCTTACTGTCCGAAAGGACGTTGGGCTTTAACAGTACGGTCTTTCCCTGAACATCGGGAAAGTCGCTGTTCTCTGCGATGAGCTTCAGGGCCTCATATACTTTGGCACCGTCATACTGACCGCATTTTGCTATTGCAGTTCTACTCATTCCTTTTCCTTATGAGACAGGCATAGAGGGGCCCCATGCCGTCAGCAGTATCTGGCATTATCATGCGGCCATATTCGCGTTCCTCGCTCATCTCAAGCTCTGTTGGTATTATTTCTGCCTCATCCCCCCTGCGTTTCAGGAGTTTTGCGATTACGCCCTCATCCTCGGCAATGTTGACCGAGCATGTGGAATAGAGGATGAAACCACCCGGACGCACCGCCATGAAGGCGCTGGCCAGAAGTGCGTACTGTTCGATCGCAAGACGCTTCGGACGGGAAGGGGACCACATTGCCATGTGCTTCTCGCTCTGAAGCACGTGTCGCTCCGAGGAGCACGGGGCATCGAGAAGAATGGCATCATACGCATCCTTTTCATGAAGGCCCCATAGGGAGGCATCGCGGCACGTCGTCCTGATGTTCTGCTGCCAGGATGATGGAGTGTGCTCCCTAAGCACGGTATCAAGCCGGAGCTTCCTGTCAGGCGATCTGTCATTTGCAGTGAGCGTTATTTTTCCTTCGGCTCTGGAGAGCAGCACAAGGCTCTTTCCGCCGGGGGCCGCACACATGTCAAGGACATTATCGCCCTCCGCAAGGGGAAGCAGGGAGGCTACCAGGACGGAAGCCCTGTCCAGATAGTAGCTTTTTTCCAGGTTTCCCCTGAATTCAGAAGGGGAGGCCTCCTTAAGAAGAGCCTCCCTGAGTGCATCATATCTTTCTTGCCAGATGGATCTGTAGAAGGTATCGAATGCTTCCTTCCTTCTGTCTTTCTCCATCATCTGTTTATCAGCACGCTTAGCCATACGTACTGATAGTAAAGGAAATCATAAAAGTGTTCCATAGAGACCGATATAAAACCATATCGATCCTGCCAGCACGAAGAGGTGCCAGATGGCGTGGTAGTGGGGAATCTTCTTGATCGCATAGAATATGACGCCGATGGAATAGGTTACTCCGCCTCCGATGAGGTAGCTGATAAGAGCCTTCGGGACAAACGGTGTGACGTCGTTCCAGAATAGGACGATGCACCAGCCCATGAGAAGGTATAGTATGGGATGTAGTGGCTTAAGACGTCCCCAGAAGACGAGGGTGAAGCAGATACCCAGTGCCGCCACTGCCCACATGAAGGCTGTCAGGGCGAGACATTTCGGGCTTCCGACGTAGAGCAGGATAGGTGTGTAGGTGCCTGCGATAAGAAAGTAGATGTTCGAGTGATCGAGGATACGGCAGACCCGCTTTGCATTGCCGCGGGGCAGGAAGTGGTAAAGTCCCGAAGCCGTGTAGAGCAACAGGTTTGAAAGGGCAAAGATGATGAAACCAGCCTTCAGCGCGGCAGGCGTGGAAGGGGTGAACTTCATCACAACGAGTACGAGACCGATGATGCTTAAAAAGGAACCGAAGAAGTGGGTATAGGCATTTTCCCTCTCGGCCTTAGGATCATCATAGTTCTGAAGGGTAATGTGTTTTTCGAGCCAGTTCATGGTAAGAAAAGTTAAACACGCACTGCCGAAAAGTCAAAAGTGATTTATAACCGGCCCAAAATGGCGGCTGGTTAATAATAACTACTCAGATAATCAGGTAGGTACAGCCAATTCCAACCAGCAGTCCGAAAACCAGGCCCGCAACCACCTGGGAGAAGGAATGACCGAGCATTGTCTTGAGGTGCTCCTGGGAGAAGACTCCGTCCTCATGGATGTCTGAAAGAATCCTGGACCACTCATTGATGACCTCAGCCTGCTTGCCTGCCTCCTGCCTGATTCCCATGGCATCGTGCATTACTATGAATGCAAAGACCAGCGACACGGCGAATGCGACTGAACCTACACCCTGTGTAATGGCAATGGAAGCGGTCAGCGCGGTGACTGTTGCCGAGTGGGAGGAGGGCATTCCTCCGGTCGTCACGAACATGTGCCTGTCAAACTTATATCCCATTATCACGGCAATGAACGGCTTGAGCACCTGTGCGGCGATACAGGCGACAAAGGCGCTGATAAGGGGTGCATTGTGCATTATGTCATTATTCAGGAAAAGCAGCTTATTCACTGAATCTTATTTTATATGCACTTTCAGTTCCTTGCAATAGAAAAGCTATAGTGGTATTTTTGCGATAACAGGAGAATGCTTGTATGGGTTCATCAATAACACAAAAGATCTTAGAGAAACATTTTGTCAGCGGTAGTCTCACTCCCGGTGAGAGTCTGGACATCAGAATCGACCAGACACTGACCCAGGATGCAACCGGAACCATGGCTTACCTTCAGTTTGAGGCCCTCGGGCTGGACAGGGTAAGAAATGAACTTGCCGTCAGCTACATTGATCACAACACGGTACAGGTCGGATTTGAAAATGCTGATGACCACAGATATCTTCAGAGTGTTGCAGCAAAGAAGGGCGTCGTCCTTTCGAGACCGGGTAACGGTATCTGCCATCAGGTCCATCTTGAACGCTTCGGTGCTCCCGGAAAGACCCTCATCGGTTCCGATTCCCATACACCGACGGGCGGCGGTATCGGCATGATAGCCATCGGCGCAGGCGGTCTTGATGTAGCCCTTGCAATGGCAGGCGTGCCGTTCACGATCATTGCCCCCAGGGTAATAAGGATCACACTGAAAAATGCCCTGAGGCCCTTCGTCACCGCAAAGGATGTCATCCTGAAGGTCCTGGAGCGTTTTTCGACAAAGGGTAACGTCAACTGCATCTTCGAGTATGCGGGCGAGGGTGTGAAAACCCTTTCAGTCCCGGAGAGGGCGACGATATGCAACATGGGAGCCGAGTGCGGTGTCACCTGTTCTCTCTTCCCCTCCGATGAGATAACACGTGACTTCCTCCGTGCCCAGCACCGGGAAGAGTGCTGGATTCCTCTCGAGGCGGATGCCGATGCAGTCTATGACGGTGAGTTTGAAATAGACCTGGCAGCCCTTGAGCCGCTTACGGCATGCCCCCATTCCCCCGGAAACATCAGAAAGGTCAGCGAGATGGCCGGCATGAAGATCGATCAGGTTCTCATCGGATCCTGTACCAACAGCTCTTATCAGGATCTCGTGAAGGTCGGCATGATCCTTGACGGCCACCATGTGGCTGAGGGCGTTTCCCTTGGAATCGCTCCCGGTTCCCGTGAGGTTTTTGAGATGATCAGTGAGGACGGCACCCTTACGAAGATGATAAAGGCCGGTGCCAGAATCCTGGAAAGCGCATGCGGTTTCTGTATCGGAAACCACTTCAGCCCCTCCACGGGCGGTGTGTCACTGAGGACGAACAACAGGAACTTTGAGGGCCGCAGCGGCACCAAGTCCGGACAGGTATACCTGGTAAGCCCCGAGACGGCGGCAGTGTCCGCGGTGACTGGTGTCTTCACATCCCCCCTGGAGCAGGACTTCGTTAAGGAAATCAGGAACGTCAATGCAGAAGATTTCTTCACCGATGACTCAATGCTCATCTTCCCGCCGGCAGACTCAGGGGATGTCGAGATCATCAGGGGACCGAACATCGGAGAGCCGCCCAGAAACACACCCCTTGCCTCAGAGCTTTCAGGACAGGTCGGCATCAAGGTCGGTGACAAGATCACCACTGACCACATCATGCCTGCAGGAGCCCGCCTGAAGTACAGATCCAACATCCCTCTCTACTCAACGTTCGTCTTCGAGGGAGTGGATAAGGAGTTCCCTGCCCGTTGCAGCGAGCGCCGTGACAGGGGAGTTGCAAACTTCATCGTGGCAGGACAGAGCTACGGTCAGGGATCATCCAGAGAGCATGCGGCCCTCTGTCCCATGTACCTGGGCGTGAAGGCTGTGCTTGCCCTCTCGATCGAGAGAATCCATCAGGCAAACCTCTGCAATGCGGGAATTCTTCCGCTGACGCTTCAGAGTGAAGATGACTATGAGAAGATCTCACCCGATGACAGCCTTGTCATCAGGGATGTCAGGACACAGGTGTCATCAGGTAAGCCCATTACTCTGGAAAACGTGACCAAGGGATATTCATTCACATGCACTCTTGATGTCACTGAGCTTCAGAGGGACATGCTTCTGAAGGGCGGCAGACTCAATCAGATCAAGGAGACACTCGTATGACGGAAAGGGAAGTACTTTACATTGAAGGCGACGGTGTGGGGGCTGAAATCACACCGCTTATGATCAGGACCCTCGATGCGGCCATGAAAAAGGCGTACGGGGATGAGAAGAAGCTTGTCTGGAAGGAGGTTTATGCCGGAGGAAAGGCCGAGAAACTCTTCGGAACAAACCTCCCGGAGGAGACCCTCAGTGAGATAAAAAGGGTGGGCCTTGCCATCAAGGGACCCCTTATGACACCGGTCGGAAAGGGTGCAAGAAGCCTCAACGTGGCACTTAGACAGTCCCTCGACCTCTATGTCTGTCTCAGACCTGTCAAGTATTTCACCGGTGTTCCCTCTCCCGTAAGACACCCCGAGAAGGTCGACATGGTGGTCTTCCGTGAAAACACTGAGGACATCTATGCAGGTATCGAATGGGCTTCCGGCACTGAGGAAGTGAAGAAGGTAATCACCTTCCTCCAGGAGGAAATGGGCGTTAAGAAGATCCGCTTCCCCGAAACCTCTGCCATCGGCATCAAGCCCGTCAGCAGTGAGGGCAGCAGAAGGCTCATAAAGGCTGCGATCGACTATGCAATTGAAAACGGCAGGAAGAGCGTCACTCTCGTCCACAAGGGCAACATCATGAAGTTCACCGAGGGCGGCTTCCGTGGCTGGGGCTATGAGCTTGCCAGAGATGAGTACGGTGCATATGAAAAGGATAAGAGGGTCTTCATCCCATGCCCCACAGGGGATATCGAGGTGAAGGACTGCATCTGTGATGCCTTCCTCCAGAACATCCTTTTAAAGCCCGAAAACTATGATGTCATAGCAACTCTCAACCTCAACGGTGACTACGTTTCCGATGCACTGGCTGCGGAAGTGGGCGGAATCGGAATCTCTCCCGGAGCCAACATCAACTACGATACCGGGTGCGCGATCTTCGAGGCAACGCACGGCATCGCACCGGACATCGCCGGACAGGATATCGTCAATCCGCTTTCGATCATCCTCTCAGGTGAGATGCTCCTGAGGTATGCGGGCTTTAAGGAAGCTGCCGACCTCATCCTTTCAGCAGTCGACACGACCATCAGGTCCGGTCACGTCACCAGGGACTTTGCCGTTCTCATGGAGAAGGAAGGACGCAGTGCGGTGGAACTCGGAACCAGGGCGTTCACCGAGAATCTC
>JALEVV010000085.1 GCA_022788185.1 Spirochaetales bacterium
GCCGTGAAGGAAAGCAGTCTGAGGTTGTATTGGGACGTGTAAGCCTCCTTCACAAGGGAGAGCGTGAACTCCCCCTCAGGAAGAAAGGCCTTTGAAAGTGAAAAGAAAAGTGGACCCAGAAATGCAAGAATGAGAATCATCCTGGGGATGACCGATATCAGGCGGTAATGATTCCTGTTCTTCTTTATCATTATTTCACCATTGCGACGGTCCAGTCATTGAGCCATGTCTCAAGGTTGGCCGCGATTGTCTCTGCATCGATGTGCAGCAGCTTTGGAAGGGGTGCATAGTCGTAGGCAGAAGGAAGCTCCGTCTTACTGTTTGCAGGGTACATGGAGTTTGCGATTGCCGTTTCCTTCTGTCCCTCAGTGAGGATGAAGTCAACGAACTTCTCCGCAGCCTCGCGGTGCTTTGCGCTCTTAAGGATACCGACGCCCTCGATTATCGTGGAGTGACCTTCGCCGAATACAAGTGCCTGGTATCTGGTTGTATCCTCCCACATGACGTGGTATACGGGGCTTGTGGTGTAGGAAAGCACGATGGGTGCCTCACCTTCAGTGAAGAGGCCGTATGCGGAGGACCAGCCGTCAGCGATAGTCAGCGCATTGCTGCCTGCAGCCTTCCACCAGTCAAGGTATGCGTCTCCATAGACTTCGATGGTCCATAGCAGGAGGCCAAGGCCGACGGAGCTGGTTCTGGGATCGATGAGGATGAACTTGTCCTTGTAGTAGGGCTTTGTCAGGTCATCGAGACATGTGGGAGCAGTCACACCGCTTTCAGTGTCATATACGAAGGCAAATGCACCGTAGTCAAAGGGAAGAAGGCGGTGCTCGGGATCAAACTCCAGTTCATCGGAGATGTCTGCAAGGGCAGGTGACTCGTAAGATGCGAAGAGTCCTGAGTTGTATGCCCTTGAAGCACTGTCGTCACTGATGCCGAGAATGAGATCGGCAGGGCATGCATCACCTTCCATGATGGCGCGGTTGAGCATCTCAAGGGCATTTCCCGTGCTGACAACGTTCACCTTGATGCCGGTCTTTTCCTCAAAGAGGGGGATGAGTGTGGGACCTGAACCCCATTCTGATGAGAATGTGTCGTAACAATAGATGGTAAGAGTACCATCATCCGCAGCTGACTCTTCCATTGCACCCTTTGCGAAAAGGCCAGTCAGAAGAAGTGTCAGAAGTACAAGGGTAAATACGTGCTTTTTCATAAAGCACCTCCTGGTATTGATCTGCCACGGGATAGTAGTGAGATGACGCTCCCTACGCTGGTATTATCCAGATCAGGTAACGGGTATGATCTCAGGCATAATTAGCCACCCCGGACAGAAAAAGAGTACCCTCATAACCCGTATGTTGTCAATCGTGGTGTCTCTTTCAAAACTACGGCAAACAAAGTAAACTGAAACTCATGGAAAGAGCAATCTCTTATGAAGAAGCCAGGTATCTGGACCAGGTCAGCCGCGATCGGTTTTCCATTCCGTCCCTCTCCCTGATGGAGAGTGCGGCTAGGGAGTTTTACATCTGTGTTAAGGATGAGCTTGAAAAAGCTCAGGATGTGTGCTTCGTCGCAGGCGGCGGGAATAACGGAGCTGATGCCCTCGCCGTTGCAAGGATGGCATTCTGTGACGGGATGAGGAACATTACCATCTTCCAGGCTCCGGGCCGTGAGACTGAGGAGCATAGGGTACAGATGGAGATATGTGAAAGGCTCGGCATGAAGTTCACCGATGAAGTCGGGACCTCCCTTGTAATCGACGGACTGATAGGAGTCGGCTTTTCAGGTGAGCTCAGCGATGAGAAGAAGGCCATAATCGAAAGGATGAACATGGCCGGGAAAGTCATCAGCATAGACTGCCCTTCAGGTCTTAAGGAAGGCCGTGAATCCTTCTGTACGGAAGCCGATATGACCGTGACCTTCGGCTATGTTAAAAGTGCGCTCCTCCTTTCACCCAAGTCGGGTGAAATAAGGGTCGTGAACCCCTCGTTCCCCCTGGATTCCATTCCCCTCTCATCTGATGTGTACCGGCTGTTTCCTGCAGACCTGAATCTTGCCTCCATTCCCTCGGACTCCTATAAGAACAGGAAGGGCCACGTTGCCATATTCGGGGGAAGCAGAGCATATACCGGGGCTGTCAGACTTGCAGAACGTGCCGCCTTCAAGGCCGGGGCAGGGCTTGTGACCGTCTTCACTTCCGACGATTCCTACAGCGTGGTGGCAGGTGAAAACCTTTCACCCATAGTGAGACGCTTTTCCGATTTCAGTTCAGCTGACGGTTACTCCTCACTTCTCATCGGTCCTGGACTTACGGATCTCTCAGCTGATGAGATAATATCAGTCATCAATTCCTTTCCAGGTAAGATCCGCGTTGTCGATGCCGGTGCCATAAATGCACTTGGTCAGAAGGCGGATGAACTTACTGACGGTGAAAACATCATAATAACGCCCCATCCGGGCGAGTTCCGCTCCCTGATGAGGACGCTTGGTCTTGATGAGACCGATCTCATCTCAGACGTTAAGAGGGTAAGGGACCGTCTGAAGGGCGGAACCGTTATCTACAAGAGTTCCTTCACGCTCATATGCACTCTTAAGGGGTGCTTCATTCTTCGTGAACCCAATCCCGCACTGGGTGTCGCCGGCTCAGGGGATGTGCTTGCAGGAATTACGGCCGCACTTTCAGATCCGATTGCCGGTGTGCTGCTGCACTCCGCTGCAGGTGAGGAGCTCTACCGGAATAAAGGGTTCTTCACCAGTGAGGAACTCTGTGAGGCTACAGGGAGGATCAGGGCTTGCAGATCTACCTTCTGACCGTTCTTTATCTCCTGTTCACCGGGCTTTTTCTCCTGATAGACAACTACAGGGAGTATCTTGCCTTTCTCATCAGGTACAGGCATCTGCTCCTGGCTTCAGTCAGGGCTAGGGCCGTGTCGGGGGCACTGGGCATGATACTGTCCGTCCTTAATCTCTTTTTCCCATCATATCCAGGACCCATGTACCTCGGTGATCTGCTTCCGGCCATAGCACTTTTCCTTTCGGCATTCTACTACTTCACGCTGAAGGAGGAGAGGATATCGAACGCGACACTCTATGCCAGGGGAAAGACCAGGGGAACACTTCTTATCCTTGCCGCTCTTTTTCATTTCCTCATTCCCTCCTGTGTGATACTATGAAGATCATGAATGAAAGGATAACCACCTGCGGCGTGATCATTAAGGACAGGAAAGTGCTTGTCGCGAAAAGAAGCGTGGGAGAGGTCACGAACTCTCTCTGGGAGTTTGTCGGCGGAAAGAACAGGTGGGGTGAGACTCCTGAGGAAACATTGGTCAGGGAGTTTTTGGAGGAACTGGGTATAAAAGTGAGGGTAGGGGACTGTCTTTGCACCTCTGACTTCGTGAATAAGGATGTGCTCTATCACCTCAAAGCCTTCCTTGTTTATCCTGAAAGCGAGGACTTCAGACTCTCGGTCCATTCCGAAACAAGATATGTCAGCAGGGATGAACTGTCTCAGCTGGATCTGGTGCCGTCTGACAGAAGTGTTGCCGGATACCTTGTTTCCAATGCTCTTATTGACTGACTTTCCATTTTACCTCTATTGAATTATTGGGGTGAAAAAAATATATTTGGTATCAGAAATCTTTATATCACCGGAGTAGTATATGGCTAAGGATATTGATTGGTCATCCCTTGGGTTTGGCTATATAAAAACGGATTACCGCTATACCAGGGCTTGGAAGGACGGTAAGTGGGATGAAGGCGGGCTCACCGATAAGGCAGAGGTCACCATCAGTGAGTGTGCAGGAGTTCTCCAGTATGCTCAGACAGGCTTTGAAGGTCTCAAGGTCTACAGGACAAAGGACGGCCATGTGGTCGCTTTCCGCCCTGACCTCAATGCAGAACGCCTCCAGAACACATGTAAGCGCCTCATTATGCCTCAGATCGGAACGGATGAATTCCTTTCCGCACTCGACGAACTGATCAAGGCCAACCTTGACTACGTCCCTCCATTCGGAAGCGGTGCCACCCTTTATGTCAGACCCTTCATCTTCGGTTCCGGTCCCGTCATCGGCGTCAAGCCTGCTCCTGAATATGAATTCAGGATGTTCTGTACTCCCGTCGGTCCTTACTTCAAGGGCGGCGTGAAGCCCATCAGACTCATGCTTTCAGATTACGACAGGGCCGCACCCCATGGAACAGGTAACATCAAGGCTGGTCTCAACTATGCAATGAGCATCTATGCAGGTGAGATGGCCCATAGCCTCGGATACAACGAGAATATGTATCTCGATGCTGCCACAAGAACCTATGTGGAGGAGACAGGCGGTGCAAACTTCCTCTTCGTCACAAAGGACAACAAGGTCGTGACACCGAAGTCAGATTCAATTCTTCCCTCGATCACAAGAAGATCCCTCATGGTCGTTGCTAAGGAATATCTCGGACTTGAAGTCGAGGAGCGCCCCGTCAGATTTGATGAGGTTAAGGATTTTGCCGAGTGCGGTCTCTGCGGTACCGCAGCTGTCATCAGCCCGGTTGGCCTTGTCCATACAAAGGACGGAGACATCTGCTTCCCCTCAGGAATGGAAGAGATGGGACCGGTCATCTCAAAGCTCAGGGAAACCCTCACAGGTATCCAGATGGGCGAGATCGAGGCACCGGAAGGCTGGATTCACAGAATCTGCTGATAAGGCGGAAATCGTCATCAGGGGACTGCAGTTGCAGTCCTTTTTTTATACCCGCAGAGACAAAAAAGGACCGGCATTTCTGCCGGCCTTCCAAACGAATCTTTCTTATCAGATGACTGTACCTGACTTGATGACTGCGTTCTTGTTGATGACGATGATACCGTCGTGGATCGAGTACATCTCGAAATCGCCTTCGGGGCGGGGGATGTCATCGATACCGATGCGGCAGCCGTCACCGATTCTTACGTTCTGGTCGATGATTGCCTTTCTGATGATGGTGCCCTTACCGATACCGATGTTGGGGATACCCTTGCGTGCGTTCTCGGCTCTCTCTTCCTCTGTCTCATAGTGGCTTGCACCCATGCAGTATACGCCGTCGAGGGATGCACCGGATTCAATGATGGTTCTGACACCGACGATTGAGTTGACGATGTAAGCGTTGGTGATGATTGAACCTTCGGAAGCCAGTGAATATGAGATGTTACAGAAGTTCATCTTGGTTGCAGGAAGGTGTCTTCTGTGGGTGTAGATCGGCATCTCTTCATTGTAGAAGTTGAACTGCGGGCTGATTGAGGCAAGGTTGAGGTTACACTCATAGAATGCCTTGATCGTTCCGATGTCTTCCCAGAAGTTGTCGAAGAGGTAAGCAGCAACGGGTCTTGTCTTGATTACTTCAGGAATGATTTCCTTACCGAAGTCAGTCTCGTCGTTGTTGAGCATCTCTTCCATTGCCTTTGCATTGAAGATGTAGATACCCATGCTGGCAAGATATTCATTGGAAGCATCGACGTGCTTGCCGAGTTCCTTCATCATGAAGTTGTCGGAAACGCGGTAGGATGAGATATCCATGTCGCTTGCGGGCTTCTCATAGAATGTCTTGATCATGCCGTCATCATCTGCTCCGATGATACCGAGACCTGTAGCCTCGCTTCTTGAGATCGGCTTTGCGGCGATCGTGAGCTCAGCACCTGTCTCAATATGGCGGTCGAGCATATCCCTGAAGTCCATGGAATAGAGCTGGTCGCCGGAGAGGATGATGTAGTAGTCTGCATTCTGGTCGTGGAAGTGCTTGAGGTTCTTCCTTACGGCATCTGCAGTACCCTGATACCAGCTCTCTGATGTGTATGTCTGCTCTGCAGCGAGGATCTCAACGAAACCGCCTGAGAACTGATCGAACTGATATGTGTTGACAATGTGATTGTGAAGTGACGCAGTGTTGAACTGTGTCAGAACGTAAATCTGGTTGATTCCGCTGTTGAGACAGTTTGAAATAGGAATATCAACAAGACGATATTTACCTGCAAAAGGTACGGCAGGCTTTGACCTGTCCATTGTCAGAGGATAGAGCCTCGTACCTCTTCCGCCACCTAAGATAATAGCGATGGCCTTTTTCTTCTTTCCCTTACTTTTACTCATCTAGCACCTCCAAGTAGCTGACTGTATATCTTAATATATTCTTTTGCGCTTTCATCCCATGAAAAATCACATTTCAGGGCGTTTGTCCTGGCAATTGAGAAGTGCTCCTTATCATGGTAGAACTCAATTGCCCTGTTAACATGCTTCACGATCTCATCGGCATTGAGGTCGCTGAACAGGAATCCGTTGCCGTGGATGATGTCCTCACCCACATCTATGATGCTGTCCGCAAGTCCTCCGGTCCTGTGTGCGATCGGAAGTGTTCCGTAAACCAGGGAGTACATCTGGTTGAGACCGCATGGTTCATATCTGGATGGCATGAGGAAGAAATCACAGGCACCTTCCACGATATGGGAGAGCTCTGCACTGAAGACGATGTTCGTGCTGACGTTCTCATATCTGGCTCCGATGTCCCTGAGCTTGTTCTCAAACCTCTCATCACCGGTTCCGATGATGATGAACTGGCATTTGTCTTCCTTTGCGATTCTCTCGAGAGCAGACATGTCTCCGTCCAGAAGCTCGTGGAAACCCTTCTGTTCCGCAAGCCTGCTGATCATGCCGATAATTGGCTTGTCAGGATCACATGGCAGGTTGAACATCTTCTGGGCAAGGGCCTTGAGTTCAGCCTTGGGAGCCTGCTTCCTGGCTGTGAAGTGCTGAGTGAAGAATACATCCTTTGCCGGATTCCATTCCTTGTTATCAATTCCGTTCAGAATTCCCGAAAGGACTGCAGAGCGTGAGCGGAGCAGGGGATCAAGGCCGCAGCCCTGAGCTGCCTCGCAGATTTCCTTTGCATATGTCGGACTTACGGTTGTGATCCAGTCCGCATATTCAAGGCCAGTCTTCAGCATGTTGAATCTCTTTTCCAGTCCTGTTCCGGAGAGCATCTTCTCGGAAGGAGTGAAATCCGACCTGAGTATGTCGAAGCGGGAGAAATCTCCCTGGTAGGCAAGGTTGTGAATCGTGAAGATCGTCTTTACCTTAAGCTTTGCTTCCTTTGCAAGATACATTGCTGGTCCGGCAGTCCAGTCATGGGCGTGGAGGATGTTGCATTTCCACTCCGATGTTTTTATGTATTCGATGGCTGCCTTTGAGAGCAGGAGGAAACGGTAACAGTTGTCACTGTACGGCTTGAAGGAAGTGTCTCCGTAAATGCCATTGCGCTCTGAAAAGAGGGGATGATCAACGGCAAGATAATCGACCTTCCGGTGTTTCTTGACCAGGATCTGGACGGTTTCCTCCCCTCCAAGCACTTTTATCTTAAGAAGTGTTTCTTTTTTAAATCCTTTTCTGTTGATGAAACCGTACATGGGCATCATTACCTTAACGGAATCACCGGTTTTCTGTATTGATGATGAAAGGGCACCCACTACGTCCGCAAGTCCACCGGACTTGGAGAAGGGTACCGTTTCAGAAGTCAGCATTAGTACATTCATACTTCAATTACACAATAGTAGAGTAGTGAAGTCAAGGGAAAAAAATATGAAAAAAGCGGTTTAGCTCGTTTATAAAAGCTGATATACCAGCTCTCTGATACCATATTGAGTGATATTTCAGAAAGGTTTTCCGCCCGGTGTCGGTAAATACCTGCGGGCGGATATCGTGTGTCATCTATGCACCATTCCCCTGATCAGCGGTCAGAGAGGAATTCATCCTGACTTTGTGCCGCCAGGGCACCGTCAGCCGCCGCCGTTATTACCTGCCTGAAGGGGGTTGTCCTCACGTCCCCTGCGGCAAAAATACCCTTTACGGATGTCCTGAGCTTTGTATCTGTCACGATGAAGCCCTGTGCGTCGGTTTCGACGAGGCCTGAGAAGGGTGATGAATTGGGTTTGATGCCTGCAAAAATGAATATGCCGTCCGTCGTGATCCTGCTGCCGTCATCGAGGGTTACAGATGATACTTTCTCATCCCCGTTCACTTCCTTAACCTGGCGGTTCATGAGAAGATGTATGTTCTCCCTTCTGCCAACTTCTCTCACAAGGAAGTCCTGGGCGCGGAAGGTATCCCTTCTGTGGATTAACGTTACATCAAGGCAGATCCTCGAGAGATAGAGGGCTTCAGTCAGTGCCGTGTCACCGCCTCCGACCACTACAACGTGCTTTCCCCGGTAGAAGGGACCGTCGCAGGTCGCGCAGTAGCTTACTCCGCGGCCTTCAAACCTGTCTTCGCCGGGAATGCCGAGTTTCCTGTGTCTGGCACCCGTTGCGATTATCACTGATTTTGCCTGGAGCTCGGAGCCTGAGCAGGTGAGGGTGAAAAAGCCATCCTCCTGTTTCACTGCCGTGACTTCATCGTATATGATTTCAGCTCCGAAGCCTTCAGCCTGGCTCTGCATCGTATCGGCAAGCGTGAACCCGGACACGGGGCCTGACGCAGGATAATTCTCGATTTTATCGATGTACATAAGCTGTCCGCCCGGTGCCAGGGGCTCAACGATTTTAACGCTGTGTCCGAAACGGCAGGCGTAAACTGCGGCAGAGAGTCCTGCAGGTCCTGCCCCGGCTATGATACAGTCCGTCATCTCACTCCTCCCTGAGCTTCTTCAGCAGGGCCTCCTCGGCATCGCTTCTCCTTATGTATACGGGGCCCTGTCCGATGTCATCAGGTCCCTGAAGCTGAAGCTGCTCGATTCCCATCTGTATAAGCACTCCGCCCAGCGGTCTGTAGCACTGGGGATCAAGGTTTATCCTAACGGAAGGGGGAAGCAGGGCGGAAAGTCCTGATGAAAACATGTTCGCATCCACGCCTGTCAGGGTCACGGAATCACACCCTTCAAGGTATTTGAGGAGATCCTCTGCGTTTCCGTCGATCTCGCAGAGCGTGTTTCCATCCCTGTATGCCCCCAGGTAATATCTCTTTTTCTTAGCATCCATAACGCTTACCACGGTCTGGCCGAAGGATGGGCACGCTTCGGCAATAAGGCGGAGGGTAGGGACCGACACCAGAGGAATGTCCCTGGAAAGGGAAATGCCCTTAAGCGTTGAAAAACCTATCCTGAGCGATGTAAAGGACCCCGGTCCCCTGGTTGCAACCAGCAGATCGAGATCTGAGAAGCTGACCGAGTGATCCTTCATTATGGATTCGATTCTCGAAAGCAGCTCCTCTGAATGGTGACCACCCGATGACTCCATCCTCACATCGATGTATTCACCGTAAAGCAGCGCGATATGCAGCACGTTGGTTGACGTGTCAACGGCCAGTACGTTCATAATTCAATCCCCCTGATTTCAATGCTTCTCGTAAGATCCTCATTGATCGTGATATTAATGAATATGGTGTCATCGGGAAGCATGTCCTCAATTTTTTCACTCCACTCGATCAGGGCAACACCGTCACTGTAGAGAAAATCCTCTCCTCCCATGGATTCAAACTCATCCTCTCCGCTGAGCCTGTAAAGATCCAGGTGGTAGAGCTTCAGCCTGCCGTCATATTCCTGTACCAGTGTGAATGTGGGGCTGACAATTGCTTCCGTGATCCCTAGTCCTTCGGCAAATCCCTTTGCAAACACGGTCTTTCCGGCACCTAATGAGCCTCTGAGGGATATGACGGTGCCTGGAGTGACCTTTCCGGCCATCCGCTTTCCGAGTTCCCTTGTCTCCTGTTCTGATGATGAAATCACTGTCATGTCTTTTCCTCCTCAGTGCACGAGCACTTTTCATCGTGGCAGTGGCAGCCGCCCTCTTCATGGCAGTGACACTCATGATCCTCAGAGGCGTCCTTTGCCGAGTATGTGTCGGCATTATCCGCATTGAGGTTATGCACGATTTCTTCCTGAATCAGATCACCGAAATCCTCTCCGGTCTTTCTGGTGTACTCTTCCATCATGTATTTCAGCTGGGAATCGGACGGGGCGAGGAGGCGTGCTTTCTCAAGCCACTCCTTTGCCTCATCGAATTCCTCGTCCTGAAGGTGCAGGAATGCCAGATTGGAGAGCAGGGTAAGGTTTTCCGGATCCATTTCCACAGCGATGTTCAGATAGCTCTTGCTCAGATCCCTGTTACCGTTCTCAAGCGCACAGATCGATAGTTCGTTGTAAATGTCCGGATTCATCTCCCCGAGCTCAAGACAGCGGAGAAGGGCTTTTTCCGCATCCTCATAGTTCTGAAGTTTTCTCAGGGCCCATCCCTTTATGAACCACCCATGCCAGAGCTTCGGATTTTTGGAGATGAACTTTTCAATTACGGAAAGTGCCTTGTCTTCCTCATCCAGCATCATGAAGTCATAAGCCTGCCTGATCTCGAGATCGCTGTCCAGCTGAAGCTTCACGTCCTGATACATCTTCCTGAGCTTCTGCTTCTTTTCTCCTTCGCCTGCCACGCTGAGATAGCGGGAAAGGTATTCGGAGGCTTCCTCCAGGTTCCCGAGATAGGTGTGAAGGGAGCCCAGCTCTGCAAGTATGTCCTCGTTTTCACCGAAGGCATCAAGGCCATCGGTAAGGGTGTGGAGGGCCTTGTTCAGGTAGAAGTCCTCTCCCTTCTCATCCTTTTCCTTTTTGCAGTTCTGGGACCATGAGGTGTAGAAGGATGCCAGATTGATGCAGGATGCACTCTGAGGCAGAAGGTGATATACGTCAAGGAAAAGCTCCTCAGCGAAGGGGTAGTCCTTCTGTTTTTCCTTTGCGATTGCCGCCGTATTCAGTTCCTGAATGCAGTTACCCTGGGCTGCAAGCACGAAATCCCTGTAATAATCGAAGTTGCGGTGGTTCCTGTCATATGCGATGATCGTGAGCATTCCTGCCACTATCGCTTCTATCGTCACGTTGTCAGCTGTGATTTTTTCCTTACCGGTTACCTGTACCGGAAGCTCGATGTCTGATCTGAGCTGAAAGTTGCCGATTCTGCGCTCCATTCTCTTGGGAAGCGCAATAAAAACTATCTGGTCCAAATGGGAATTGATCATGGAATCAGTATAATGATTTTTTATTCATTAGGCTATAAGAAAGAAAAAGTACCAAGACCTCATGTACTCTTGAACCGGAATGTTCAAGGGGGAAGCCTAGTTTAGCCTGAGGGATTCTGTTCCATTAAACGTGAATCAGAGGTGGGAGCAATGCACCCTTTTCTATTCCAGCTTCCGTAAGTTTAAATTTGAGCCAAGAGACTTATATGGGCCTTGGTGGCTACATACTAACAGATTAACGGAGGCGGCACAAGGCAGTGGCACAAAAAAATGGACCGCCATCGGCGATCCATCAGTTTCAAATGGGTTTTGATCAGAGATCTGTATTCTCAAAGGTCTCGATGTCAGCGGCGCTGCCGTCAATCGTGAAACTTTCAGCGGCTTCGAGCTCATCACTGTCGAGAGTTCCGAAGTCACCCAGGTTGTCAAGATCGAGAGAATCAAGACTTTCAAGTGCGGCGGAGATCGCTTCCTCGATAACGGCAGTATCTGCTGAGGTCCTGTTGAGAAGTTCCTGAAGTTCCTCGTTATGGTTCGTAACCATCCCGAGGCGCTCTGTGAGCTCCTGTTTATCCAGCCTCAGCCTGTTGATCAGGGCGATGGCCTTTTCGACTTTTTCCTCAAGTAATCTGCTTTTTTCTATCAAGCTCATGATCTCCTCCTTTGATCAGTGATCAGGACTTAAGCGAGAACTGCCTTGACCTGAGCCACGAGAGCTGAGAAAGCTGCCTTATCCTCGATTGCCATGTTGGATAATGCCTTTCTGTTAAGCTCGATGTTCGCAAGCTTCAGACCATGCATGAACTGAGAGTAGTTGAGACCTTCTGCCTGAACTGCTGCGCTGATACGAGCAATCCAGAGCTTCCTGAAGTCTCTCTTCTTCTCTTTTCTGCCCCTGTAAGCATACTGACCTGCCTTTGCGACAGCATCCTTAGCTACACGGTAGTTGGTGCTTCTGCGACCGAAGTAACCTTTAGCCTGGTCGAGAATCTTCTTTCTTCTGTCCTTGTGTTTTGTTCCGTCAACTGCTCTTGGCATTTTTTCTCACTCTCCTTATGCGTACGGGAGCATTGATTTTGCTCTCTTTGCTTCAACGTCGGAAAGAATTCCGGCGTGCCTGAGGCCCATCTTCCTCTTGGAAGACTTCTTTGTGAGAATATGGCGGAGGCCCATCTTCTTGTAGGCTACCTTTCCAGAACCGGTAACCCTGTAGCGCTTTGCAGCACTCTTTCTTGTTTTCATCTTTGGCATAATAACCATCCTTACTGCACCGCAGGGAACAAGTACCCCTGAAGTTACATTATTTAAAATCCGTACGGATCTTATTTCTTTTTAGCCGGGCTGACGAGCATGCTCATCATCTTGCCTTCCATGAAGGCACCCTTATCTACATTATACTGTACACCATTTTCGGTAAGTATCTCAAGTATCTTGTCAAGGACTACCTTGCCGAGTTCGGTGTGAGCCAGTTCACGGCCGCGGAAACGTACCGACACCTTGACCTTGTTGCCTTCGCCGAGGAACTCAGCGATGAACTTGCTCTTGGTTTCAAGATCGTGTCTGTCGATCTTGGGCTGCATCCTGATTTCCTTGACCTTGACCACGGCCTGGTTCTTCTTCGCATCCCTCTGCTTCTTCTCCATCTCATAGCGGTACTTGCCGAAATCGAGGATCTTGCAGACGGGCGGATTCGCATTTGGGGATACCTCTACTAAATCAAGTCCTGCCTCTTCTGCCAGCTGGCAGGCATCAAAGAGCTTCATAACACCTCTCTGGTCGCCGTTCTGATCGATCACGCGCACCTCATGCGCCCTGATCTGCCTGTTGATACGTAAGTCTTTAGTAGCCAATTAAACTCCCATTTCAGCCCTCAGGCCGTAAAAATAGATTTGGTATAACCCACAGCACAATAATATAGCACAGTAAAATATTTGCTGTCAAAAGGGTTAATGGGTTTTTTCAGCGTTTGGAAAGAAAAAAAGAGGACTGCAAACCGCAGTCCCCCTTCAGGATGCCCTTATAATCAGTCAAGAGCGTGTCCGGCTGAACCGAGAACATCGATGTTCTTGTGCATGTACATCTTCTTGAGAGCCTCACGTGCGGGTCCGAGATACTTTCTGGGATCGAACTCAGCGGGTTTCTCATCGAAGATTCTTCTGATGGTACCTGTCATTGCAAGTCTGCCGTCTGAGTCGATGTTGATCTTACATACAGCTGACTTTGCTGCTTCCCTGAGCTGCTCCTCGGGGATACCGACGCTGTCCTTAAGCGCACCGCCGTGCTCGTTGATCATCTTGACGTATTCCTGAGGAACAGATGAGGATCCATGAAGTACGATCGGGAAACCGGGGAGCTTGACCTCGATCTCCTTGAGGATGTCGAAGCGGAGGGGAGGCGGAATGAGAATGCCGTCTGCATTGCGCTTGCACTGTGCGGGTGTGAACTTGTTTGCACCATGGGATGTACCGATGGAGATTGCAAGTGAGTCAACACCTGTCTTTGCGACGAAGTCCTCGACTTCCTCGGGTCTGGTGTAGTGTGTGACTTCGCTGGATACTTCATCCTCGATGCCTGCGAGAACACCGAGCTCACCTTCAACCGTTACGTCAAACTGATGAGCGTACTCAACAACCTTTCTTGTGAGTGCGACGTTCTCTTCATAGGGGAAGTGAGAACCGTCGATCATGACAGATGAGAAGCCATTGTCGATACAGTCCTTACATGTCTCGAAAGAATCACCATGGTCAAGGTGAAGAACGATAGGGATGTCACAGCCGAGCTCGTGTGCATACTCGACAACGCCGCGTGCCATGTTTCTTAAGAGATTGATGTTGGCATAATCCCTTGCGCCGCGTGATACCTGTAAGATGACAGGGCTCTTAGTCTCGACACAAGCCTGTACGATAGCCTGCATCTGCTCCATGTTGTTGAAGTTGTATGCAGGAATGGCATAACCGCCTTTGACTGCCTTTGCAAACATATCTCTTGTGTTTACGAGGCCCAATTCCTTGTAACTGACCATTATATAGTCCTCCTACGTTTAATTCGATATAATATTATCGTTATGGCCCTGTAAGGTCAATTCATTGAATTTTGAATTCAATTGATATATGATGTTTTTGTGCGGAAAAATACAAAAACAATCCTTGTCATAATTCTCATCCCCGTACTGACGGCACTTATCCTGACGGGTGTTTTTTTTCTGAGGACTCCTGTAAATGCCGTAATCTCGGCAGAGGAGGGTAATCTCCTTCCGAAACAGCTCAGCACTCCGCTTTTTTCCCGTTACCGGACGCATGTGACCATCTATCCTGAGGTTAAGGAGGGCATGAAGCACCTGTACTCACCGCTGGCGGCCCTTAAGGCTGAGGAGGCGGGTGACGTGGCTCCTGACTCCGCATGCTGGGGCCTCAGCGCGTCAGATTCTTTTTCCCTGGTTTTCATGCCCGACAGAGCAGGCCGGTGGCTTGCCGCCGTCGATGCGGACAAAAAGCTCAATACAGCACTTATATATAACAGTGAGAACTCTGAAGAGAGGGCAGTTGCCGCCCTCATGCCCGCCTCCGTGATCCTCATTCCCTATGAGGGCTATGTCTCCTTCGTGGGCGCTGAGGAGATCAGGAGCACTCTTGACGGCAAAGGGGTTGGCACCATCATAATCCCCAACCCTTCAAATACCGTGAGTCTTCTTGAGATAACCCCGGATCTGGCACTCGTCGTTTCCACCTATTATAAGTATGCCATTGAGACGGGAGGACCCGCTTTCGTTGTCAGTGAGGACTTCGATGCGATGATAAACTCACTGCTGGAAGGAAAAGAGGGCAGGGTTGAAACACCGTACGTGCTTTCAGCGGGCAAGAAGTGATCCGAAGTTGCTTCTGACAAGCACGGCAAGCTCTTCTGCAGTGCATCCCCGCTCAGAAGCGGCCCTTTCATAGGTGTGGATGATCTTTCCCGGATCATTGGGCCTTCCGCGCAGCGGCTCCGGCGTGAGGTAAGGGGAGTCGGTCTCGAGCAGCAGGGCATCATCGGGAACCTTTCTGAGGACATCTCTCAGCTGAGTGTTCCTTCTGTATGTCACTGTTCCCGAAAAGGAAATCATGAAGCCAAGATCCAGAGCCCTTTTCATGAAGGCTTCATCTGCGGAAAAGCAGTGGATTATTCCGCCCTTTGAGGGCCTTTTCGATTCCAGAATGTCAATTACGTCATCACTGGCGTCCCTGTTATGAATCACGACGGGGAGGGAGTATTCGGATGCAAGGTCAAGCTGCATTTCAAAGAGGGCCTTCTGGGAGTCGGCACTCTGTGTCTCCCTGAAGTAATCAAGGCCGATTTCACCGAGAAAGGCAGGTCTTACCTTTTCAAGATCCTTCCTGAGTTCATCATTCACTTTTTCAGGATCTTCGCCGTTTCTCACGCACCAGGGGCCAGCCCCGATCGAGAAGCTGATTCCCGGAAAACGGTTTATCAGGGGGAGCCTCTTTTCGATGTCATGGGGATCGGTTCCGATGTCCATCCCATAAAGTTGCTCTATCGTGTTTATGTCAGCACCTCCCGACACCATGGTCAGGAGGTGAAAATGCGTATCTGTGTAAATCATGTCCTGATGATAGCGAAACAGCCCTGAAGGATTCAAGGCTGCTGAATGATTCACTCGTGGGTGTATGATTCCATCTTTGTGTAGCCTGAGCGCTCTTCCGTGATAGTGAAGTTTATATCCTCATACAGGGAGAAGCTCTTTGCCGCACTGCGTCTGAAGTGCCCGGTTGTAACCACCTCTGTGGGAACGATGAGGCCGTTTTCAGATCCGAACCTCACATCCTGGTTGAGTGTCAGGTAGGGAAGGAAGCTGAGTTCATCGTAACTTATCACCTCCCTGACGATCTCGCCTGTGGCGGCATCGAGCCAGAGTGTGATCTTAACGCTGCCATCGGTATCGCCGTCATCGTAGCCGATGAGTTCGCCGCCCTGTCTTTTTCCGTAGAAGAAGATGCTCTCAAAGACTGCAGTGTCAGCTTCATATACGAGGCATGTCCTTCTATCCAGCTCCTCTGATCTCACATATTTCTTATCCACGTCAACCGCGTCATCCTCGAAGGGGGTGAGTATGAATCCGTCGGAAAGGGTGTCGAGAAGGTCGAACACCTCACTGTCCCCGCTCACCTTTCTGAAAAGGAGATCGGCATTTCTCACATCGTAGGATGCCTCTGCCTGATAGGTGTTGCCGCCTTCAATCTCAAGTGTGGCGGATCTTTGCGAGGGAAGATACTTTACTGCCGCATCGGCAAGTTTATCTGCCTCAAACCAAGCCCTGGTTACTTCAGTGCTTCCAGATGCGAAGAGTCCTGATACGATGGTAAGTACCATCATTACCGTTAAAACCGTCTTTTTCATTCACGTGTTCTCCTGTCTTTTAAGATGTCTTAACGATATCCGCGGTCGGTGAAGGTGACGCCAAATAAAGAAAAAGTACTTCTGAAGTAATATGAAGAGAATCTGGTGTCGATGAAGATAATGAAAAAGGTGAAGGTGTGTTTGTGAATTGTGTGGTGTAAAGTGTGGGAAAATGAAAGACGGAGACATGAGTCCCCGTGCTTTCGTCACTCTTTGTATGAATATGTGGGTCCTGTGGTTCCGATGGTATGGATTACACCGTCGGATCCGGTGATTTCAAAGGTGAAAGTGTTGCAATTGTGTGCAAGGCTTGTGGAAAGGTACCACATGAATATTCCCATGTCCATTTTGTTGAAGAACGTCCTGATCTCTCCCCGCATGATCGAGGGATTTCCATCACCCCTGATAATCAGAAAGCCATCTCCTTCCTTTTTAACTTCCCAGCACTGGGAGTTGCATGCAGAGGGGGCAAGGGAGCATGCGACGGCTGTCTCCTCAGGAAGGGGGGATAGCTTTTCCTTCGGATCATTTCTGGTAAAGCACTCCCTTCCGGTCCTGAGCGCTCCTTCCTCCATCGCTCCGATGTTAAGCATCGTGCAGAAGGGGAGTCCCTCATGTTCCTTCAGTCTGGTTCTTCCCATCCCGAGAAAGCACGATCCGATACCGTTCTGCTGAAGGACGAGGTCGGTCTGGGCCAGGATGAAGCCGGTATTTTCCAGGTACAGGGGCTTTTTCTCGCTGTAGACCAGAAGACAGTACTCACCCCTTGAGACACTGGTTTCCTCCTTTCTCACAATCCGGGCGGCAACCCTTATGTTCGATATGAGCGGCTTTGCCGATTCAAAGGCGCACATCACGAGGGAAAGCTCTGCTTCGGAAAGGGGCCTTTCGCTGAATTTCCTGTGGCTCTTTCTTCTGAAAATAAAGGAATAATCGGGCGCTGTACTCATTCTTCCTCGATTTCCTTAATGACTGCCGCATCGGTCTTCATCGGGATAAGCCTCCTGATGAAGGGCTGGACCCCGATGTAGGTCTTCTCAAACTCACTCTCACTGTCCTTCAGGGCTGCCTGCCAGGCGGCACCGAAGCCGGGTGAGTTTATGATGAGACGGTCAACGGCTGTCTGATAGACCTGAAGTCTCTGAAGCTCCTTCCTTCCGGGCTTCTGCGCATAGGTCTGAATGCTGATGCGGAGGTTCTCATTCTCCTTTTTAAGCTTTTCGTTTTCAGCCTTAAGCCTGCTGACACCCTCACTCTCGATCTCCATCCGGTCCGTGAGCATCGTCTTGAGCTTCTGGGTCTCATTCCTGCACTGTCCCTTTATGGCATTCTGCCTGATTATCATTATAATGAAGACTATGAGTGCGACGGCAAGTCCGGCACCGAGTCCTATAAGAAACTGTTCCATATCGTATATCCTCTTAATATATTCTAGTTAATCACTCCCCAACAGGCAAGTGAAAGGCGAAAGTTGTGATATTCTCCTTTACTTTACCTGAAAAAGATGGTACAAAATCTATTGTCGCCCGGATGGCGGAATCGGTAGACGCACAGGACTTAAAATCCTGTATCCGAAAGGGTGTACGGGTTCGACCCCCGTTCCGGGCAGTTTAAAGGTGACTTTCAGTCGGGAGTCACCTTTTTTCATGCCTCTTCCTTTTCAAGCAGCTCCAGATACCGTTCCTCCGAGCTTTCCAGCTCCGCTTTGGCCTCATTGTATTTCAGCGTCCGCTCAGCAAGAGTGCCGTCATCGGTTCTGGCTGTGGAGGAAAAACTTTCCTCCAGCCGGGAAATGAGATCGGAAAGCTCATCCATTCTCTTTTCAAGGGCTTCCTTTTCCTTTGTTTCCCTGAAGGACAGGCCCTTCTTTTCCCGCTTCGGCCTGAGCTGAACCTCAGAGGGCTTTTCCTTTTTTGCCCTGTCCGTGAGGGAAAGGCTCTCCTGATAGGCTGTCCAGGAGCCAGGGAAGAGGGTGATCTTTCCGTCCTTCAGCACGAAGAGCATGTCGCACGTGCAGTCCAGGAAGGCCCTGTCGTGGCTGACGGTGACAACGCAGCCCGGGAAGGCGGAGATGTACTCCTCAAGATTTTCCATGGTCTTTATGTCCAGGTCATTCGTCGGCTCGTCCAGGACGAGGAAGTTCGGATTCAGTGCGAGCTTCGAAAGGAGGTAGAGTCTTCTTTTCTCTCCGCCGGAGAATACATGAACCGGTGTGCGCTGCCGGGTCTGGGGAAAGCCGAAGTATTCCAGGAACTGGGATGCTGACATATCCCTGCCTCCGGTCTGGATGCGTTCTGCAATGTCGCTGATGAACTCCAGTGCGGTCTTTTCCGTGTTCAGGTCACGGCCCAGCTGGTCGTAATATCCGAAGTGGGTGTTTATTCCCTTATCGACGAAGCCTGAATCGGGTTTCCTCACACCTGTCATTATGTCAAGCAGTGTTGATTTGCCGCTGCCGTTGTCACCGACTATTCCGATGCGGTCACCCTTTTTGAAGAGGTAGGTGAAATCACTGAAGAGCGATCCCTTTCCGATTTCATGGCACTCCAGGATCTTCTTTCCCAGACGTCTTTCCTCACTTACGAACTGGTTCTGCCTGACGTCCTGAACGTTCTTCACCGATGAGAGCATCGCCTCGATGCGGTCCTTTCTGTTTTTGTCCTTTCCGGTCCTGGCCTGCGGTCCTCTCTGGAGCCACTTCAGCTCCCGCCTCAGGATTGAGGCAAGCCTGTCCTGCTCCTTCTGTTCCATCTCGATTCTCTCGGCGCGGCGCTCGAGATAGGCCTCATAGGAACCGGGATGCCGGTAGAAGGTTCCCTTGTCCAGCTCCCAGACGGTGGTACAGACGCTGTTGAGAAGATATCTGTCATGGGTTACGATGACGACGCTCTTTTTCGTGTTCCTGAGATAATCCTCCAGGTATGTGATGGTCCTGATGTCCAGATGGTTGGTGGGCTCATCCAGGAGCATCAGCCCGGGATCGGAGGCAAGGGTGCGTGCTATGGCCACCTTCTTGAGTTCGCCTCCGGAAAGCTCTGAAAGCTTCCTGTCCATCTCGGCCTCCAGTGCCAGTCTGGTAAGGTGTGCCCTGTAATCGACTTCAAGGGACCAGACATCAAGAGAGTCCATAAGGGGAAGCAGGGAGCTGTATTTCCTTTCATCTCCCTTTTTCACGGCTTCATTGTACTCATTCAATAGCCTTATCTTCCTTCCGTCTCCCAGGTAGAGATATTCAGCGACAGTCACGTCTTTCTCATAGGTTACGCTCTGAGTAAGGGTGACGAGATCGGTCTGGGCCGATATGCTTATCGTGCCTCCGTCCTTCGGGCTTTTTCCGGCCAGGACGGAGAGAAATGTGGATTTGCCCGCACCGTTTGCGCCAACTATGCCGATCTTCTCGCCCTCCTCGATGCCGAGGGTGACGTTCTCGAAAAGAGGTGTGTCATTAACTGTCTTTGACAGGTTTTCTACGGAAAGGATGTTCATGACCTCACGATTTTAAGGGCTTTTCATTACTGACACAAGGGGCAGGTGTGAACTATAGTAAGTGTCATGAAAAAAGACATCGACATGGTTCTGACGCCCCGTCAGGCAGCTGTTCCGGAGGAACTGAAGGCCACAGCCGCCAGGAAGGCAGGCATCAGGGAGCGGGACATCACAGGAGTAAGGTTTATCAGAAAGAGCATTGATGCGAGAAGAAAGGATGTGAAGATCAATGCGAGAATCCGGATAGTGACCGGGGATGAAACCGATGAACCCTTCGAAAAAACACTCTTCTCCTCTTCCTGCCGCAGGGACTGTGTCGTGGTCGGTGCAGGCCCGGCCGGACTCTTTGCCGCCCTGACCCTCCTGGAGGAGGGGTGGAGACCCATCGTCCTGGAAAGGGGAGTGGATGTTCACGCCAGAAAGAGGGACACCGCGAGACTCTGCAGGGAAGGGATACTCAACCCGGAATCGAACTATGCGTTCGGTGAAGGCGGTGCAGGAGCCTTCTCCGACGGAAAGCTCTACACCCGCTCGGACAAGCGGGGTGATGTCTTCAGGGTGCTCTCGCTCCTCTGTCAGCATGGTGCCGATCCCTCGATCCTCTATGAAACCCATCCTCACATCGGAACTGAAAAGCTTCCCGGGGTAATCGAGAACATAAGAAAGACGATAATTGCCCATGGCGGGGAAGTAAGGTTTTCCGCACGGGTTACGGGACTCATCAGGGAAGGTGATGAGATAACCGGCGTCACCTCCACCGCCGGTGATTTCCGCGGCCCCGTTATCCTTGCCACCGGGCACAGTGCCCACGATGTCTACCACTTCCTGCTGGATGGCGGTTATGACATTGAGGCCAGGGACGTGGCAGTAGGCGTGAGGCTGGAGCATCCCCAGCACCTCATTGATGAGATCCAGTACCACAGTCAGAAGGGCAGGGGGGAATATCTTCCTCCCGCCGCATATTCCTTCGTGACCCAGGCCGGCGGAAGGGGCGTTTACTCCTTCTGCATGTGTCCCGGCGGAATAATCGTACCCGCCGCCACCGAGCCGGGCCATCAGGTGGTAAACGGCATGAGCCCCTCCTCAAGGGGCACAAGGTGGGCAAACAGTGCGATGGTCGTACAGCTGAAGTGCTCAGACATTGATTCAAGCGGCCCCCTTTCCATGCTGGAATACATCAGGGGAATTGAGAGATCGTGCCACAATGAGGGCTTTAAGGCCCCTGCCCAGAGGATGAAGGATTTCCTTGAGCACAGGATGAGTGCTGACTTACCCGATACTTCGTACATCCCCGGTGCGATTCCCGCAATGATGGATGATGTGCTTCCACCCCTCGTATGCGACGGCCTCAGAATGGGATTCGGGGCTTTCGGAAGGATGACGCGGGGTGCGTTTTTAACCAACGATGCCCTCATGATCGCACCGGAGACGCGAACCAGCAGTCCGGTAAGGATCATAAGGCGGGGTGACTTCTCCGCCATCAGGGGCCTCTATCCCTCAGGGGAGGGAGCCGGCTATGCGGGAGGCATCGTATCTGCCGCCATGGACGGGATCGCATCAGCAAAGGCGCTTGTAAGGAGTTATGACCGTGAATAGGATTTTTTCCCTGCTGAAGGTAAAGGATGAGGACAGGAGTCTTCTTGTAAGGACGCTTTTCATATTTCTCTGCTCCGGAGCCATGTCCACGCTTACCGGGGCAGTGCTTCCCGACATGCAGCAGAGCTATGCCCTGAGCTATGAATTCAGGGGCTTTTTGCTTTCCGTCCAGCAGGCCGGAAACCTCTCGGCCGTCTTTCTGGCAGGATTCCTGCCATATATCCTGGGAAGGAAGCGGTGCACCGTCCTCCTGTCCTCGGGTATAGTGCTCGGCATCATCCTGATGGTTTCAACCGGTAATCCGCTTCTGCTTGTCATCGCATTTCTTGTCAGCGGAATGGGCAGGGGAACCCTCAGCAACACTACGAACGTGGTCGTGACGGAGGTGTCCGGGAACAGCGGGGCAGGGCTGAACCTGCTCCATGCCTCCTTTGCGGTAGGAGCCTTCATTTCCCCCTTCCTGGCCGTTTACCTGGGCTCTGCAGGGTGGCGCACCGCACTGCTTCTGACAGGGGGACTCATGCTGCTGGGAATAATCCTGATTGCCACAAGCACGCTGAAAAACGGGAGGGAAGAGCGGACAAAGGGCGGGAAGGTCCCATTCATGAAGGATGCCGGGTTCTGGCTTGTTACCTTCATTCTGTTCTTCTATCTCTGTGCCGAAGCCTCCCTGATGGGGTGGATGGTGACCTACTTTCAGGAATCGGGTGTAATGTCAGCTTCCCTTTCAAAGACCATGCAGTCCCTCCTATGGATAATGATCCTGCTGGGGCGTCTTCTCTGTGCAATGCTTACCCCTAGGATGGAAAACCGAATGACCATCGTAGTTTTCCTCTCACTCCTGTTCACCGCAGCCTTTGCAGTGATGATGAGCTCCGTCAAGCTTTTCATCGTCATCCCGGCTCTGCTGCTCACGGGCTTTTCCATGAGCGGGATCTATCCGACAACCCTCTCCTCTATGGACAGCCGTTTCAACGGAAGCACCGTGGCCACCGGAGTATGTATCGGAACTGCCACTCTCGGGGGAATCCTCTGGCCGAACGTCGTCGGTTTCACGGCTTCCGGGCATGGAATGAAGACCGCACTCATGACGATTCTGCTCCCTCTGGCGGTCATGGATGTCCTTGTTCTGGCTAAAAGACTGAAAAAATGAATTAATTCATGATTCTTTGTGTCTTATCTCAATATGACTGCGGATTTTTAAGAAAATTCAAATATTTCTGCAAATTGACCCCCTTAGAGGTTTACGAATGAAACCACACATTTTATAAGGAATAAAATCCATATTTTCACAGTGTTGGTAATACAGGGCAAATGAAGGAAGTACGATAGTGGTACTTAATGAACTGTGGATGAGGCTGGCAAGTTGATGTGGTAGTCCAGTCAGCCAAGTCCACTTTTTATTTAGGACTACCACACATGAACAAAGATTTTTTCATTACGGATTCCAGGAGGACAACTCCCTGGACAGGTGATGCAGAAGCTACGGAACTGCAGCATTTCATCGACAGGAAGGTCGACTCCCTGTATGCAGAAAAGCACTTGGCATTATCCGAGACGGAGGAAGCCAGGCTTCTTAATTCATACGCCCCCAGAGGTGTCCATACTGCGGGCATGAATTACGGCAGGACACGTAACGGTATGAAAAGATACTGCTGCAAATCCTGTAACATGACATTCACCATAATAACAGGAATAATATTCCAGGATCACAGGATACCGATTTCCGAATGGATAGATTTCTGTCTGTGCCTGTTCAGGTTCCAGAGCTTCACATCCATATCAAAAACCAACAGAAATGCTTACAGCACGGTCAAATACTGGCTGATGAACTGTTACTCCAAAGTGAGACATACAATGCAAAACTTCTGAAAGGAGTTCAAGATAAGGATAATCCACTGATGCCAATCAACAGAAAATGCTTCTTTCTCAAGAAGTTTCTCAACTCCCATTCAGGCTTTGACAGGGAAGAGCTGCAGAATTACCTCAACCTTTTTGCGTTCATCATGAATGAAGGAAATCAGTATGAGAGGGTTGAGAAGATACTGGAATGTTCACTGCATTGCCCAAAAACCCTCAATTACAGGGATAAATTCTGCAAATAAAGCGCTGAATCGATGATTATCACCAACACTGTGCAAATATGGATTTTCAGGTAATGCAGGGCCTGATTATCATCGTCATCGTAACGACCCAGATGATCATTTCAAACACTTACCTTGAGGACAGGGGGTACAGAAAGGTAAGACATCTCTTTGAAAAGGAGGCGGAATAATTGAAGTAATCGTCAACATACTCGCTATGACCATACCTTTCTCGGTGGCGCTGCTGCTGACCTCGATCGGAGAGATGTTCAATCAGAGATCAGGTGTATTCAACCTGGGCTGTGAGGGTATCATGGCACTGGGCGCCTTTGTCGGCATGCTCATCCCATTCCTGGTGGGTAAGGGCGGGCCCGTACCACTTTATTACAACTTCCTGGGCCTTGCCCTGGCTGCCCTTACGGGAGCCCTCCTCGGACTCTTCTTCGGCGTGGTGTGCGTCACCTTCCGTGCCCCGCAGGGAATTGCAGGCATCGGACTGCAGATGTTCGGAGTCGGAACCGCCGGAACGCTCTTCAGGCACTTCATCGGCGGAACCCAGTCCATCCCCGGTCTGCCCTCAGCTCCGATCCCGCTGCTGTCGAAAATACCTGTCATCGGTGAGATCTTCTTTTCCCATAACATAATGGTATATCTGGCATTTCTTTTCGTACCCGTTGCCTGCTACATTCTCTTCCGTACCCCGTGGGGGCTTAAGGTCAGGGCGGTCGGCACATATCCCAGGGCTGCCGATACCATGGGCATAAACGTCAGCAGGACAAGATATGAGGCACTGGCCCTCGGAGGTGCCCTGGCAGGTCTTGCCGGAGCCTATCTCTCGATCTGTCAGGCAAAGATGTTCTCAGACGAGCTGATTGCGGGAAGGGGCTTTATTGCCGTGGCACTGGTCTACTTCGGCTATTGGCACCCTGTGAAGATCATGCTCGGGTCTCTGCTCTTCTCCCTGGCTCAGACAATACAGTACAACGTTCAGGGCCTTGGACTCTCGCTTCCGTACGAGTTCTTCGTCATGCTTCCCTATGTGGTCGTCATCATCGTTCTGGCCTTCTCCAGCAAGAACCAGACAATGAGTCCGTCCAGCCTCGGAAAACCGTTCAACAGGGAGATAAGAACTTAACTTCACCAAAACTCCTTATACCGATATTTGCCTTTCTGCACTTTCCATTGCATATTTAAATATAGGAGGCAAAGATGACGTATAAGGAGTTTTCATTCAATGTCAAACGTATGCTGGCCCGGACCCTTGAGGAGTCAGGTACTGCGCTTGCCGAACTCTCTTCACTGACGGGAATTTCGGTTCACAGGCTGAACGTCCTGATCTATGGAAAACAGAACCTTTTCATAAACGATGTCTTTGCCATCGCAAGGGCACTGGGGCTGAGGGCTGAAATAACCCTTAAGGACCTGGAGACAGGGGAGGCGGTGCAGAGCACGTCCGACAAGGAGATCCTCTACTCGGACTTCTCCCTCTATGATGAGATCATTTCCGATCTGAAGCTGAAGATGCTCAATGCAGGTGACGGTGAGATCGACTTCTACCGTACCGAGATATCGATTCTTGAGAAGAACAGGAAAAACTACTCATCCCTGCGCTTCTTCATCTGGCAGAAGATCGAGAAGCGGATGCATGGCCTGGAGCTTTCCCTTTCAGATCTTGCCTCCCTCGTGAACGTCACCGAGTACTACCTGCTCGGAGTGAGTGCGGGCGAGGAAAACTTCTCCCTTGAATTCCTTTACCGGGTCATGAATGCGGTCCATGGAGTGTTCGAAGTGAGACTGGTTCCCATCTGGGAGGATGAGACTGACCTGAGCATCCCCGAATAAATCCTTTAAAATTAACAATTCTCTTTTTCTTCACCCTGCTGGCCGCTACCGGCCGGTAGGGTGTTGACATATAATCCGATTGGAAGTAATAATACATACGCTTACTGAAGCGAAGGAGGAGCGGATATGATTAACAATTACCATTCAGATGACATTATCGCCTGCTTCTCTCTCTTCGCGATCTGACAATCCCCGCAGAAAAAGAAACCGGCTAAGTATCTCTTCCTGATGAAGAGTCGCATTCAGACGTATTTACGGGTATTTTCATGAAAAAATTCATTCATATTGCCCTGAAAATGAAGGGTTTATACATAATTTCGCTCATCGGCCTGGTGCTGGGAATCGCTTTTGATGCGGCTGTTCCATACATCGTGGGAGAGACGGTCGATGAGGTGATGATAAACGGAAGCAGGGATAAGGCACCGTTCTTCCTCGCCATGATCTTTCTCTGTCTCCTGATGAGGGGTGTTGCCAAGTACGTGGAGGAGTTTGCCTCAGACAACATCTCCCAGGGGATGACCCACAGTGTAAGGACGCTGCTCTTCGAACACATTACCCTGCAGAACGGGGATTTCTTCCGTGATAACAGCCCGGGAGACATTCTGACCAGGGTAAGGCACGACAGTGAACAGCTCGGATTTGCCTTCGGCTTCTGTCTTTTGTTCCTCCTGGAGATAGTCGTCCATACCGTCACGATGGCATTCTTCCTCGTGGGCGTGAGTCCGGTTCTCTCCGTTCCCGCATTCATCTTCCTTCCCATAATAGGTTTCCTGGCCTGGCGGAGGGAGGTCAGAACTGGCAGGATTTATGAGGACATCAGTGATGAGACCGCGCTCATGAACAGGACGGCCTCCGAGGCCCTCGTGGGCATAAGGACCGTCAGGGCCTTCGGAAGACATGAGTATGAGAAGAAGAGATTCTCTTCAAGAAGCCATCACTTCTATGATCTCAACGTAGGCCTTGAGAACCTGGACATTAAGTATGATTCGTCCATGAAGACCCTTTCCAGGGTCATGTATGCCATTACCATAATGCTGGGAGCATTTCTGGTCATGAACAATCATCTCTCCCTCGGTCTTCTGGCTGCGGGTGTTTCCTACGTGAACAACCTGGTATGGCCCATGATGGAAATCGGGTGGGTCATGAATGAGATGGCATCCTCGGCCGCCGCCGGGAGGAAGATTTACTCAATGCTTTCCTTCCACCATGAGGTGAAAAACGGTGAAAGTGCGGAAAAACCCGAGGGCTTTGAGATTGTGTATGACAATGTGGGTGTGACTGCAGGGGAGAACGTGCTGCTTGAGAACATCTCGTTCACCCTCCCTGAAGGAAAGACACTCGGAATAATGGGCGCAACAGGTGCGGGAAAGAGCGTGCTTGTGAGCCTCCTGTCAAGATTCATGGAGCCCACCTCAGGAAGGATTACCCTTGGCGGAGAGGACATCTCTTCCCTGGACCTGTCATTTCTCAGATCCCGGATTTCCTTCGTCACTCAGGATGTATTTCTCTTCAGCGAAAGCGTGAGGGAGAATCTCAAAAAGGGCAGGCTTGATGAGATAAGCGATGAGGAGATGATAATCGCAGCAGTCAAAGCTGATGCCCACGGGTTTGTCTCAAAGCTGGAGGATGGCTATGACACCGTTATCGGTGAGCGGGGTGTAGGGCTTTCCGGAGGACAGAAGCAGCGCCTTTCAATCGCAAGGGCCCTGCTGAAGGCATCTCCCGTGCTCGTTCTGGATGATGCCACCAGCGCGCTGGACAGTGAGACGGAGAAAAAACTCCAGAGCGTGCTTAAAGAGAGTAAAGGCATGAGCCGGATAATAATCGGACACAGGATCTCCTCAGTCAGGGATGCTGACGAAATCATCTTCCTGGAAAACGGCAGGGTAGCTGAAAGGGGTACTCATGAGTCGCTGATGGCCCTTGGTGGTCTCTACCATGACACATATGCCGCACAGTACGGCATAAAGGAGCACAAATGAGCGTTAACAGAGCCAGTGCCGATGAGAAAAAGAATGAAAAGAGCCGTAAGGAAACTCTGCTCCGGCTGATAGGGTACATGGCCTCCTACAGGAAAAGCGCTGTTCTGGTCGTCCTCATTATGATGGTCTCATCGGTAATTGTAGTCGTACTTCCCTTCCTTGCCGAATCCGCGATCGATACCATGGTCCCGATGGGCAACGTGAAGGGGCTTCTTCTCCTTACGGTCACGTACCTGCTGCTATCCCTCCTCTGGTGGGCTCTTGAGCGTCTGCGCGTCAGGATCATGAGCCGGGTCAGCAACCGCGTGGTGCTGGATATCAGGGATGAGGCATTTTCCCACCTTCAGGAGCTGGGACTCTATTACTTCGATTCCAGACCTACCGGAAAGATCCTTTCAAGGATAATCGGGGACATTACGTCGATGAAGCAGCTGCTTCAGCAGCTTGTGACCGTGCTCATCCCGAACACCTTCTTCCTTGCCGCAATAGTCTTTGCCATGTTCGTTCTGAATCCTGTGCTGGCACTCGGGGCCGTTTCCTCCCTTCCAGTGGCG
>JALEVV010000002.1 GCA_022788185.1 Spirochaetales bacterium
CTTATGCCCTACGAGTTGAAAACTGACCCGTAAAGTTACTTTTCATCCTTATACTCTTATACGAAATGCCCGTTTACAGGGTTGAAACGAAGTTTTCTACCAACAAGGCAGGCTATTCAGCTCTATCATGCGTAACTGCTATCATTTAAATAATGGGAAAAACTGAATTTATTCATGAGAATATTAGTTTTTCAGAGGTTTTTCCATTATCAAAATAAATACATAAAGACGATATGAAAGTCACATCATCCTTCCTCCTCCGATACTGGTCCAAAATCCGTAATGCGGGTAATATCAACGTGATATGGAAAAGTATGAGGAAAAACTGCCTGAAGGGATTTCGCTGAGACTATACAGCGGAAATGAGCTTATTTTTGAGAACGGCGGAAAGTGGCTGCACCCGCTCTTTGCCGCAGAGGATTTCCTCTCCGGCAGGACCTTCACCGATCTTCGTCTGCACGATACCGTTTCCGGAACGGCGGCAGCATTCCTGGCTGCCAGACTCGGTATTGAGAGGGTTCATGCGGATATGGCAAGCACAGGGGCTCTTGCCGTTTACGAACGCTTCGGAATAAAAGCATCCTTCGGTACTCTTGTGGACAGGATCCTCTGCAGGACTGAGGAACTCTTCACCCCTGATTCAGATCCTGATGAAGTATATGCCGAACTATCCGTAAGGGCAGGGCGCATCAGAACCTGATGACCAGCTCCTTTTCCCGGGGAATGAACTGCTCGTAAACCACTCCCGCCTGATCAAACATGCGGCGGCTGGCCGTGCAGCTGTCACTGGTCTGATACTTGTCAGAAAGATAAACGACTCTCTTTATTCCCGACTGGATTATCGCCTTTGCGCACTCATTGCATGGGAATAGGGCCACGTAAAGTGTCGATCCATGGAGATCCGTATTGGAATTAAGTATGGCATTGAGCTCCGCATGGCAGACATATGGGTATTTGGTATCACACCATGATCCCTCCCTGTCCCAGGGAAGATTGTCATCATCGCACCCGATGGGAAAACCGTTATATCCCACACCGACTATCTTCCTGTGTTCGTTGACAATGCATGCGCCCACCTGGGTATTGGGATCCTTTGATCTCATCGATGAGAGTACGGCAATGCCCATGAAGTACTCATCCCAGCTTATGTAATCCTTTCTCTTTACTGTCATAACAACCCTTCAGGAAGGAAATGATGTCATCCATGTACTGCTTCTGTACCGAACGGTAAGAAAGCAGACAGTGGTGTGAGTGACGAAAGTCTCCCTTCATTTCGACTTCCCTTTTGACTTTGATATAATCATGACAGGACTTTTCCAATACTGCAAGGTTTTTGAAGGGAACTGTTTTGTCACCTCTGTCGTGCATCACATACATGGGTACCGTTATTTTCCTAAGGTCCTTCCGTATCCGGTCAAAGGCTTTTGAGAGGGACAGTCCCTGTTTGATGAAGGTTCCTTTATATCCGGTCCACTCCTCATCCCCGTCATTGCTGTAAGGACGGGAGGTGACGGTTCCTGCACCTATGTTCTTCACAAACAGTGAGAGGGTGGGTGCAAGCACTGCCTTCAGGTTGGTGTATACACCGCACCTTATGCTGTTGTAGGCAACGGGTGAACTAATGCATACCAGTGCATCTGGAGCCAGGGATGTCCCTGAGTACTTTTCCCCGATCTTGAGTGTCATCGCGCCACCCATCGAAACTCCGAGAACGAATACTTTCCCATATCTTTTCCTGAGGGTCTCGTAGTAGTCTGAGATAAAGTCAAACCACTGGGTGAATTCGGTCTTCTCAAACTCCTTAATGTCCGCACCGAAGGTGGGGATCAGGGGAGCATATGCATCAAAGCCCGCCTCATCCAGCCTTTGAGCGGCGTAATGATACATGTAAGGAGTAGCAGGAAAGCCGTGGATCAGCAGTACCGCTTCATCCCTGTTCCTGTCGTAAACGATGCTTCGGCACCTCTCGCTGAAGCACTTTGATTCATCACTTACGAGTTTTTCCCTGTTTCTGTCCCTGTAGAAGGGAATGTTCCAGTTTATGAGCAGAAAGATTATGAGAAAAAGAATTATCCAGACCATGGAAAAAAGAATAGTCACACTTCCCATAAAATTGAAATGGACATTTCAGAGAAAGTGTGACGTAAGAAAAAGCCCCGCAATGATGCGGAGCCCGGGATCATGCTTCTGCTATGATCATTGTGTCTGAGGTGCTCTTTCCCGAACCGAGGGAGCCGCAGATCATTACCACCAGATCGCCTTTGCTGACTACCTTCGAGTCCCTGGCTATCTGGAGTGCCTGTGATCTCATGACATCCCTGTCATCGGTAAGTTCGCAGTGGTATGGGTATACGCCGTAGTCAAGCTTGAGCTGCTTCGTGGCTTTCCTGTCGGTACACGATGCAATGATGGGAACTGCAGGACGGTAGAATGATGCCACGTGTGCCGTGTAACCGGTTACGGTACCTACCACGATTGCCTTGGCCGCGAGGAAGAAGGATGCCTCAACGGAAGCACTTGTGATCGTATTGAGGATATCACGCTTCAGGTTGAGGTTGTTCTTGAGATACCTCTCCTGATAGTTGATCTGGTTCTCGGTGTACTCTGCGATGCGGCTCATTGCCAGAACTGCTTCAACCGGGTATTTGCCTGCGGCTGTCTCTCCTGAGAGCATGATTGCAGTGGTTCCGTCGTAGATGGCGTTGGCGACGTCGGATACTTCTGCCCTTGTCGGCCTCGGATGCTCCTGCATTGAGTCAAGCATCTGGGTTGCCGTGATTACGATTCTGCCCTTCTTGTAGCAGGTCTTGATGATGTTCTTCTGGATTGCGGGAAGATGGTCGAAGGGAACTTCAACACCCATGTCACCGCGGGCGATCATGACGCCGTCAGCGATCTCGATGATCTTATCCAGGTTTTCAATACCAGAGCCGTTCTCTATCTTTGCGATGATCTGAACCTTTTCACCGCCGTTGACGTTCAGCAACTTCCTGAGCTTTTTAACATCCTCCTGGTTTCTTACGAAGGAGGCTGCGATGAAGTCGATATCCTGCTCGATGCCGAAGATGATGTCGCTTCTGTCCTTCTCGCTGATGAATACCTGGTCAACATCCACGCCGGGGATGTTGATCGATTTCTTTGAGGAAACCTTGCCTCCGTTGTTGACTGTACATACCATGTCGCCGTTGACGACTTCATTGACTGTCATGGAAATAAGGCCGTCATCGATGAGGATCGTGGTTCCGGGCGTGACATCCTCTGAGAGGTAGGGGTAGGTGATTCCGACGCCGTTAACGTCTCCGGGATGGGAGAGATCCCTGTAGAGGGTGAAGGTCTGACCTTCAGTGAGCTCCACTTTCTTTTCGGTGAAGTCCCCGACCCTGATCTCAGGCCCCTTCGTGTCCAGAATGAGGGCAACCGGGGAGTTCATCTCCTCAGAGACCTTTTTGACGAGATCGATTCTCTTTTTGTGTTCTTCATGACTTCCATGGGAGAAGTTGAATCTGGCGGCATCCATGCCTGCGGCAATGAGTGCCCTTATCTTTTCCTCGCTATCAACTGCGGGACCAATCGTGCATATGATTTTAGTCTTTCTCATGGGAGGCATTTTATCAGATATATACATTTTTTGAATACGGAATAGTGTATCCGGGGTGATTGTTTTGCATGGAGAAGGACAGACAAAGGGCATTATCTGAACATCACACCCCGGGCCTCAGGGAGAGCTTTCGTATTATCAAACCGGACCTGGTTCACCGCCCCCACGCATGCTTCCGTGACAGTGACATGATAGCCACCCATTACACTTGCCTTTATGCATGAGTTCCCGTCAACACCGATTATCTCAAGCTCATCAATGCTGTGGCACTGAGGGCCAGGGGTAGGGCGAGCATTATGATCATCATTGCCGTGATTACTTTGAAGGCATTGTATCTGGATCTGTATTCTCCGGACTGCATATACAGGGGAAGTGTAACATAACCGCATACCATGGGAAAGGATAAAAAAATCTCACCCCGGAGGGTGAGATCGAAAAGACTTTGTTTTCCTTTATCAGAGGAGTCCGCCTGTCAGGATGGGGACGACCTTCATGAGGACGCCCGCAGCAACTGCGGAACCGATAACGCCGGATACGTTCGGGCCCATGGCATGCATGAGGAGGAAGTTCTGGGGATCGGCTTCCTGACCGACCTTGCTGGCAACACGGGCTGCCATGGGAACTGCGGATACGCCTGCAGCACCGATGAGCGGGTTGATCGGGTTCTTCGGGCTGAGCTTGTTCATGAGCTTTGCCAGAAGCAGACCGCCTGCTGTACCGATACCGAATGCGACCATACCGAGCAGGAGGATACCGAGAGTCTCAAGGTTGAGGAACTTCTCTGCTGCCATCTTGGAACCGACTGAGAGACCGAGACAAATCGTTACGATGTTCATCAGGGCGTTCTGCATTGTGTCTGAGAGTCTGTTTACGACACCGCATTCCTTACAGAGGTTACCGAACATGAGGGCACCGATGAGGGGGCATGCGGAAGGCAGGAGGAGTGCACAGACGGTGAGTACCGAGATCGGGAAGATGATCTTCTCAACCTTGGATACGGGTCGGAGCTGCTTCATCCTGATCTTTCTCTCACTCTCACTTGTAAGAGCCTTCATGATGGGAGGCTGGATGATGGGAACGAGAGCCATGTAGGAATAGGCTGCAACTGCGATTGATCCGAGGTAATCGGGTGCAAGATACCTTGTAACGTAGATGGCTGTAGGACCGTCGGCACCGCCGATGATACCGATACTTGCCGCAACATTCAGGTCAAAGTTGATTCCCGGAATGAAGGACAGGAAGAGGGCACCGATGAGGGCGGTGAAGATACCGAGCTGAGCCGCAGCACCGAGGAGGAGTGTCCTGGGGTTTGCGATAAGCGGTCCGAAGTCGGTCATTGCACCTACGCCCATGAAGATGAGCACAGGGAAGAGACCTGACTCGATACCTGCGTTATACAGTATCTGGATGAAACCGATGGCACCGTTGGTGGGATCGGGAGAGCCAGCGATGTATGCGAACGGGATGTTCGAGAGCACACAGCCCATGGCAATGGGTACGAGGAGGAGGGGCTCAAAGCCCTTCTTGATCGCAAGATAAAAGAGGAAGAAGCCCACCAGGATCATCACGGCGTTTCCCCAGCCGCCTGACTGGAGAAATCCGTAGATGCCTGTTGATTTTGCGAGCTCAACCAGACCGTTAAGAATACTGCTCATGGCCTAACTCCTTAAGCAATTGTCAGGATTACGTCATCAGCCTGCAGCTGATCGCCCTGACCGACACTGATTTCTGTAACTGTACCGTCACAGGGAGCGTAGATGGGGTTCTCCATCTTCATAGCTTCCATGACTGCGATTTCATCGTTCTTCTTTACCTGGTCACCCTTCTTGACGTTGAGTCTGAGGATGAGGCCGGGCATCGGAGCCTTGACTGCCGTACCGCCTGCGGGTGCAGCTGCGGGAGCGGGAGCTGCTGCAGGAGCTGCAGCGGGTGCTGCCTGAACGACTGCAACGCCACCGATTGAGAGGATGACGTCACCAGCCTGGAGCTGATCGCCCTGACCTGCCTTGATGGCAGTGATCTTGCCGTCACAGGGAGCGTAGATGGGGTTCTCCATCTTCATGGCTTCCATGACTGCGATTTCCTGGTTCTTCTTGACCTCGTCACCGACCTTGACGTTCATCCTTAAGATGAGACCGGGCATCGGAGCCGTTACGTCCTGTGAACCTGTCACGACTGTCTGTGCTGCGGGAGCTGCTGCCTTGATGCCGTCAGCGATTGAAAGAGGATAAGCAACGCCGTTGACGATTGCATTGGCACCGTCGAGCTTTACGCCGTAAGCTGTGCCGTTGACCGTGACGGTGTACTCACCGGAAGTGTTCTTCTTAGCTGCGGGAGCTTCAGGAGCCTTCTTCTCAACCTTTCTGACACCGTTGACCTTAGCCTTGCCTGTGAGGTAAAGGATACCCTTTTCCTTACAGCTTGCTGCGATGAAGATGTTCTCTTCAGTCTCTGCAAGACCTGCGTCCTTGAGCATCTTGATTGCTGCTGCCCTGCCCTTACCGGGGTTCTTGTCGTTGAGGTCAACAACCTTTTCCTTGGTAGGCTCGAGCTTGAGCTGCTCAGCTGCTTCCCTGACGACTTCGGGATCGGGTTCGACGGGAGTCTTGCCGAAGTAGCCGAGAACCATCTTGCCGTAGCCTTCAGCGATCTTCTTCCAGGGTCCGAACATGACGTTGTTGAATGCCTGCTGGAAGTAGAACTGGGAAACGGGAGTTACGGATGTACCGAAACCGCCCTTCTTTACTACATCACCCATTGCCTCAACGATGAGGGGGTACTTGTCCATGAGGTTGTTGTCACGCAGCATCTGTGTGTTTGCAGTGAGCGCACCGCCGGGGAGGGGGAAGAACGGAATGTTCGGGTTGACCTTTGTTGCCTCTGGGGGAAGGAAGTAGTCCTTCATGCAGTCCTCGAAGACTCTTTCTGCTTCCTGAACCTTTGCGACATCGATTCCGAGGTCGTAGTCGGTTCCTCTGAGAGCGTGCCACATGGTGAGGATGTCGGGCTGACATGTACCGCCGGAACATGGGCTCATTGAGAGGTCGACCTGTGTGGCGCCTGCCTCGATTGCTGACATATACTGCTGGATGGAAACACCTGCTGTCTCATGTGAGTGGAAAACGATGTTCACGTTCGGTCCGAGGAGCTTTCTTGCCCTCTTGATCGTCTCATAAACGTTCCTGGGTGTTGATGTACCGGAAGCATCCTTGAAACAGAGTGAATCGAAGGGGATACCTGCATCGAGGATCTGGCGGAGGATCTTCTCATAGAACTCGGGGTTGTGGGCAGCTGCATGGTAGCTGTCGGGAAGGCTCATCATAGTGACTGTGACTTCGTGCTTGAGACCTGCATCGTGGATTGCCTTACCGGAGTCGATGAGGTTGTTGACATCGTTGAGTGCATCGAAGTTTCTGATTGTGGTCATGCCGTGCTTCTTGAACATCTCTGCATGGAGCTTGATAATGTCCCTGGGCTGGGAGTCAAGACCTACGACGTTGACACCTCTTGAAAGAGTCTGGAGGTTGGCATCGGGTCCTGCGACCTGTCTGAACTCATCCATCATTGCGAATGCATCTTCGTTTGTATAGAAGTAGAGAGCCTGGAAGCGTGCACCGCCACCTGCCTCAAAGTGGGTAATGCCTGCTTCCCTTGCAGCAGCCACTGCAGGCATGAAGTCCTTGGTGAAAACCCTTGCACCGTAAACGGACTGGAAACCGTCACGGAAAGCCGTACACATGAAATTGATTTTTTTCTTAGCCATTTGAAAAACCCTTTTAATCCTTAGTTACCTGAACGTGCATAAGCGGCGGCTATTGCTGCGGCTACCTCTGCATCCTTGTTTACACCTGAAGCCTGTGGTGCAGCAGTGCTTTTTTTCTGAGCCGGTGCAGCGGGCTTAGCGGGAGCTATACGTGCGCAAACCTTGCTCAAAAGCTTTGTCGTGAAGATAAGAATAGTCAAAAAGACGAAAACCGTGCCCATACCGAGAACAAGAAGGACAAGTCCGTCCTTGATCTGCTGGACCAGTACATCCTTTGGCAAATTCGCTAACAGTGATAACATGAAAGCTTCTCCTATTATTGTTGTATTTAGCTAAAAGATTATCCATTGAAAACTATATCGAAAACAGACCCATATTTCAACCATGCATAATATATTAATTATGTGAAAGAGGGGGTTGCCCGGAGTCTGTTTTGGGCTCATAATCATTAGAGCCATGACCAATAAGAAAATGATGAGGACGGTCTGGGATTACTTCCGGATCATCGCAGGTACGTTTATTGCCGCATGCGGCATTGCGATCTTCTCAAACCCGGCGAAACTTACGGGTGGCGGAGTTACCGGTGTGGGTACGATACTCTATTACTCACAGGGATGGGATCCGGGTATTGTCATGATGTGCATAAACATACCCCTGTTCTTCCTGGGCATGAAGGTGTTCGGCTCGGTGTACGGGCTGAGGGTGTTCGTGGGCTCGACGCTGCTTTCGCTCTGGGTATCGGTAATCGGTACGTTCACGGGATATGCGGGCTTTCTTGATTACTCCGATTCGGTTAACGTACTCCTCTCGGCAGTGGCCTACGGGGTGCTGGTGGGCGGCGGTATCGGAATCGTGATGAGGGCAGGATCAAACTGCGGAGGCACCGACATCATCGCCCAGATAGTGGCAAAGCACACTCCCTTCGCGGTCGGTAGCATCCAGTTCACGCTCAACATCTCGGTCGTAGTTGTGGGTACCGTGTTCTTCGGACTCCGAAACACGCTCATGGCCCTTATAGCCATGTACATCAGCGGCACCATGATCAACCTGGTGGTGGTGAAGCTGGGAACCAGCCTGTCAAAGACGGCCTTCATCTTCTCAAACGACCGGGTTGCCGAAATCTCCCGGCGTGTCATTTCGGAGCTCCATCACGGTGGAACTCTCTTCAGAGGTACCGGAATCTACACTTCCAAGGACCGCAACATGCTGATGGTCGTGGTTCACAACAACCAGCTGATTATATTGGAAAACATAGTAAGGGAGGAGGACCCGAAGGCATTCATGTTCATCAACGATGCCTATCAGGTCCTGGGCAATGGCTTCATGCCCTTAAATAAGGTATCCAAGGAAGAGTGAGAGTACTACCGTGATCACGCCGGAGAAGGTAAGGGCGACCGATGATACGGCACCCTGAATCTCTCCCATGGTGACCGCACGGCTCGTTCCCACCGCATGGGAGCTTGTTCCGATGGCAACGCCCTGGACAACCGGATCATCTATCCTGAAGAGTTTTACCAGAATCGGGGCCAGTATGTTTCCCGTGACTCCGGTCAGTATGACGCAGAGCACCGTCAGGGCCTGAATTCCCCCTAGGGAGCTGCTGACCGCAATAGCCATCGGGGTGGTGATGCTCTTTGGAAGTATCGATGCGGTAATTGCCATGTCAAAGATGAAAAGCCGGCAGAGCACGTAAACCGAGATGAGGGAAGTTACCGATCCCGCCAGGGTTCCCGCGAATATGGGAAGGAAGTTCTTTTTTATCAGCTCCCTCTGCCTGTAAATAGTCAGTGCCAGGATGGCGGTTGCCGGGGAAAGGAACATATTTATGATGTCCCCGCCCTCACAGTACCACTCCAGGGGGATGTCAAAGACAAGAAGGAATGAGATGATTATCACATAGCTTATGAGAAGGGGATTGGCAATTGCCGTCTTCGTCTTCTCATTGATCACCATCCCGATCCTGTATGCCAGTACCGAGATTATTATCCCAAAGAACGGATTTGAAAAGATAAGCTCTTTCATTTCCTCATCTCCTTCAGCTTTATGGCAAGCCTGACGGTAAGGGCCGTGACGAAAAAGACGATCACAGTGGTAAGAATGCATATGATCACGACGGGAAGCCAGATACTTCCGACAAGGGCGAAATGCTCTATCACCTTCACTCCCGCGGGAACGAAGAAGAAGGCCATGGTTTGCAGAAGCCAGTCACCCGTTTCCTTTATGCTTTCCTCCTTCACAAGACCGGTAAGGAGCAGAAGGAGCATGATTATCAAGGCCAGGACCGCCGCAGGGACGGGGAAGGGAATGATGTATGAAAGCACTTCCCCCGCAAGACAGGAGAAAAAGATTAGTGAGAACTGAATCAGTATTTTCATGATTCTGTGGCATATCACAAAGCGGCGGTCACTTCAAGACGTTAAGGTTCTGAAGTATCATGACCGTGCCGGTCACGCCTACGAAGATGTAGACGGCTTTTGCCAGGGTATCTGTCTTTATCCGCTTCAGGACCCAGACTCCGAAGAGCGTTCCCGCAGAGACGGCGACGGCACCCTCGGCAAAGAGGGGCAGGTAGTATGAAGAGTGTGTCCCCAGAATGAGACGCACGCTCAGGTTTATTATGTTGCATATCGAAAACAGGGTCTGAATCGTAGCAGTATACTCTGTCTTGTCCCCGATGGCAGGCATGAGGTAGAGGCCTGCCGGAGGCCCTCCGATCCCGAAGAGCCCGCTTCCGGCACCGCTTATGATTCCCATTATGATTCCCGTGGACTTTTTCGGAGTTATCCTCACTCTCGATGCGAATGCCAGAAACCAGACTGAAACAAGCACCAGAGCCGCTCCGAGCATTATCCTTATTTCAGCGGAGCCGACAGTGAAGGAAAATGCGGTGAAGAGAACTCCCGCCACCGCAGCCGGAATGAGTACAGGGAGCAGGACGTCCCATCTTATGCTCTTCCTGAATCTCAGTGCCAGGTACAGAGTGCTGAAGAGTGCGGTGCCCTGGGTAAGGGCCAGGGCCTCCGAGTAGGGGAAAAGGTATGGGAGCACAATCATCGCACAGAGGGGAAAGCCGAATCCGATTCCCGTCTGAAGCGCGATGGAAACAAAGCATGTCGTGAAAAATATCAAGTGTCCTGCCGGTGTCATCAGCTCATGATACAATAAACCGGCAGCTCATGTTCAGATCTCCGAAAGGAAAACCTTCCATTCCTCAGAGACGCGTCTTGAATCCCGGCACTTCTGCTTTGCCATTTTCTTCACGTCCCCGTCGAGCTTCCTGAAATGTCCGATGGTCTCTTCCGGGTACTTTGTATAGCATGTGGCCGTGAGCCAGGCGACACCCATCTTCAGCAGGTAACTGTCACTCTTTACGTTCACGGCCCTGTCCATTATCGCATGGACGGTATCGGAGGAGAGGAACTTCGACATGAGGGTGACAAGGGCAAACCTTGCAGTCATGGGAGCACTTGATTCACTCATCGACAGAAAGTACCTGTATGCTTCCTCCCTGTCGGCTTTTCCTATGTACAGCATGGGTGCGACGGTGTCAGTCATCATCCAGGAGGTTATGAGCGGGTAGTAGCGTTCAAGTCCCCTTGTCTTCTCACTGAAGGGCTCCTTTTTCGAGGCGATGATGATGCCTTTGAGAATGACGTCCTCTATGAAGACGATCTCGATATCGTCGTCATCGAGTTTTTTCGCAAGGGCCTTCACATCGGGAATGGTGACGCCGGCACTTCTGAGGGGCGACTCGGGAGTGAGACGCTCGGTAAAGGCACTTCTCCGCTCCCTGTCCGGATAGACGCTCCAGTCTATTTTAATAGCCAAGAGACTCTCCGACCAGGATTACCGTGATCCTTCCGTTGTCCCTCTGGCGCGACATGATGAGTGTGTTGCGGCAGATGGTATCATCACCGCAGGTTGCGGCACACATGAGGTGCTCATCGCTGAAGGAGGTCTGAATGCAGTGACCTGCCTTCTCGCAGAAACACCCTTTTCCGAAGCGGGTCGCATTGGCAGGTGCGGCATAGCGCTTCGTGCGCTCCACGGCACTTCTCAGGTCCTTCACGATCTTATTGATACCCACCACCATGATCACCTTCTCAGGGCCGTAGGCGAGGGCGGAAATCCTGTTGGAGTTGCCGTCCACCTGATAGATTTCACCGTGTTCGGTCACCGCATTGGCACTTGCCAGATAGAACTGGGCACTGTATGCCTTAAGCTCCGCTTCCCTGCGCGATTCAGGTGTGGTTGCCGCATATCTGTCGGCGTAGTCGGTATTTGCCTTGAGGTAATCGATGATGCCGCACTCGGTAAGGGTTGCGGATCCTCCGGTTGCCGTATGTGCTCCTGACGGAATGATTTCCTTAATGAGCTTGAGTGCGTCTTCCTTGTTTTCCACATAACGGCAGGTCATATGGTTTGCTTCCAGCGCCCTTATGACGGTCTTGACCCTTATGTCCATTATCTTCTTTATGTTTGCGTCCATAAAATAATCTCCCTGGAGGAAGTATAACCTGTCAGGGAGATGAATGGTAAGTACTAAATCATGGTCTCAAGTTTTTCCATCGCGCTTACGACCCTGTCGGAGAAGTCATCAAACACAGGATCTTCCTTCTGGAGCGAGGGATCGGAGAGAATCCTCTCCGCACACTTTTTAACGCCTTCACTGAAAAGAACGCGCGTCTCCATTTCGGGTACGAGCTTTTTCAGTTTGTCATTTCTGAAGATGACCGTATTGGCCTTGTCTCCGAGCAGTTCTCCCGTATAGTCATAACCATACTTCCTGCCGACATTCCCCAGAAGGTCGGAAGGAACATGACATGGTCTGTACACACCTCCGGTCGCCTCAGCGACAAGGGAAAGGATCTGATCCCAGGTGAGACTCTCATCCCCGGTGATCTGAAAGGCTTCTCCGATTGCTTCCTTCTTTCCCATAAGACCGGTGAAGCCCACTGCGAAATCCTCGCACCAGGTAAGGGTCCAGAGTGTCTTTCCGTCCCCGGGAACAAGCACCTTCTTTCCTTCCCGCATCCGCTTCACTATCTGCCAGGACCCGTTTTTCCCATGGATGGCAACGGGAATATTCCTGTCATCGTAGGTATGGCTGGGACGCACCACGGTAACGGGGAATCCGTTCAGTTGATATTCCCTGAAAAGTCTTTCCTCACACGCCTGCTTGTTTCTTGAGTACTCCCAGTAGGGATTTACAAGCGGAGTGGCCTCCGTGATGTATGGGGAGACGGGCGGCTTCTGATAAGCTGATGCCGAGGATATGAATATGTACTGATCGGTGATGGGTGAAAAGAGCCTTATGTCCCGTTCCACGTCAGCGACCGTATATGCGATGAACTCGCATACCGTGTCGAAGTGAAGTCCTTCAATGGCTTTTGCCGTCTCATTCTCATTATAGGCATCTGCGATCAGCTGATGAACTTCCTCAGGAAGCACATCCCTCCTCGAGCCTCTGTTAAGTGTCCAGACATCCCACCCGAGGGTGACGAGCCTTCTGACTATGCTGAGGCTTATTGTTCCGGTTCCTCCGATAAAGAGGGCTTTTTTCTTTTTGTTCATGGGATAATTATAACCTGAGGTCTGGGAAAAATGAAGATTGCATTTCCGATTTGTGATATCCTAATCGCATGGAGATGCGGTATGCCTGAGTTTTTTTACATGAGGGAATTCAATGTCGGACTCCTTGTCTTTGCATGTCTTGTAAACGTTACGATGTTGCTGGGTACTCTGTCGAACAGGAAGAAAAATTGTGATTTCATGAACTTGTTTTCATTCCTGCTTCTGTGCGTCATCATCATGATAGCAGGAGAGGCAATGCTATGGTCGATGACAGGTAACGCCCATGATGCCGTACTGGTAAAGACGGGTACATTTCTTTCATTCGGTTTCGGAGCCGCGGTCAACACACTGTTCGTGTACTGTCTTGTTTCCTTTGTAAGGGAACGGGAAGCGGTTTCCTGGCGCTGGGCCCATCTTTTTGCAATCTTCAATACGGTATTCATCCTGCTTGTCATTCTTTCCTTCTTCAACGGCATGCTCTTCACCTTCGATGAGGGTGGATGGTACAGAGACGGCTGGGCATACTGGATCGTAAACCTCTTTGATTTTTCGACACTGCTTGTCGAGCTTGCACTTGTATTAAGTTACAGAAAGATACTGAAGAGAAAAGCATTCTTCGCACTGCTTTCTTTCTCTGTCCTGCCGTTCTTTTCAATGCTTCTCATTCCGTACTGGACGCCGACTCCCATGTACCTTTCGACAACTCTTTCACTGGTCTTCATCCAGCTGCTCTTCCACGGTGAAGTCACGAGACAGCTTTCCGAAAAGGAGCTTCTCCTTGCCGAAATGGAAAGACAGCTTGCAGACAGCCGTATATCCATGGCGCTGAGTCAGCTGAAGCCCCACTTTCTTTACAATGTCCTGAATTCAATCTACTATCTCTGCGGCAAGGATTCTGAGCGGGCTCAGGAAGCGGTAAGCTACTTTTCCGATTACCTCAGGAACAACATGTCCTCGATTGAAATAAAGAAGATGATCCCCTTTGCAGAGGAACTGAGTCATACTGAGACTTACCTGAAACTTGAGATGATCAGGTTCAGGAACCTCAGTGTAGAGTATGACATAAAGACATCATCGTTCATGTGTCCCCCGCTGTCACTCCAGCCTCTTGTGGAAAATGCGGTAAAGCACGGAGTCTCTAAGAAGCGAGGCGGCGGTTCGGTGACAATATCGACTGAGGAAACCCCCGATTCCTATGTGGTAAGTGTTAAGGACACCGGTGTCGGTTTTGACCCTGAACATTACAGGGATGACGGTAAGGTTCATATAGGTATGGAAAACGTGAGGGAAAGAATAGAGAACATGGCAGGCGGTACGCTTAAGGTTACCAGCGCACCCGGTGAAGGGTGTCTTGCCGTTATCACGCTTCCGAAGAAGGAGGGCAGCATATGAGGATAATAGTACTTGATGATGAGGAACTTGCACTTGAGAGCATGATGGATGCAGTCAGGAAATGTGTCCCCGATGCCGATATAAAAGGCTTTGGATATGCGGAGGATGTGCTTGAATATCTTGAGGACAATACCTGTGACTGTGCCTTCCTGGATGTGGAAATGAGCGGCATGAACGGTGTCGATCTTGCCCGCCTTCTGAAGGAGAAGGACAGCCACATCAACATAATTTTCTCAACTGGATACACTGAATACAGGGGAGAGGCCTTCGACATGCATGCCTCGGGCTACATCCTGAAGCCCATAACCCCGGAAAAGGTCAGGAAGGAGCTGGAAAACCTCCGTTACCCGGTGAAGGATGATAAGAGAATAACCATCAGGTGCTTCGGAAACTTTGAGGTCTTCATCGATTCCGTCCCGGTTCAGTTCAAATACAACAGGACCAAGGAACTGCTTGCATACCTTGTTGACCGCAAAGGGGTGCTTTGCAGCAACGGTGAGATAATGGCAGTGCTCTTTGAGGATGATGACCATGATAACTATCTCAGAAGTCTCAGGAAGGATCTTCTGGATACCTTTTCCTCTTCAGGGATCAATGATGTCTTCGTCCAGCAGAGGGGAAAACTGGGCATAGTCCCTTCCATGGTGAAGTGCGACTACTTTGACTGGTGTGACGGCAAGCGGATAGGCAATCAGTACCGCGGGGAATACATGATGCAGTACAGCTGGGCAGAAGACACAAATGCGCTGCTTGATGAATGATTCTGTAACGGTTCTGCAACAGTCTGCATGGTAATCTTCCCCTTATGAAGGGAAGGAATCTGCTGCTAATTGCTCTGATTTTCATTTCAATATCCCTGGCATCATGCACGGGACAGGAAGGAACTGTTTCGGCAAGGCTGAAAATTGATGTGTCCGCAGCCTGGATGAATGAAGAAGAAAATACGGGACTGCTTGTTCTTGTCATTGTCGATGATGCTCCGGCTGCCTGTGTGAAGGTGGAAGGAGACGGTGCACTGCTGGAGGAAAATCTGTCACTTTATCCATCTTCTTCCAGCGTTGATGTTTATCTCATCGTTCCGGGGGAATCGGAAAACCGTACGGAGGAGCCTGTGGCTGAAGTCACTGCGAAAGCAACCCTGACGTCCTCAGGCGGCGATGAAACCGAACGTAACAAATCCTTTGCGCTTGGAAGGGGAAGTGCAGGGCACATGCAGTTTGACATGACTTCAGGGAAGAAGACAGGAGGACGTTCCGTTTCAATGCTGAAAAAACAGTCTGATGACAGTAAGGAAAAAGTCCTTTCCGATGTCATTGACATAATAATCCGTAAACCGGCGGAAACGGATCCCGTGATCAGCCATTTTGTGAAATCTGATAACAGCGCATCGTTTCTGACGAGAATCATCGAATAAACAAAGCAGGACGGAGTCTCCTCCGTCCCGTGGGTGAAGCGTTCTTTCCGCCTGTCAGTTTATCTTTACCTCAATCCTTCTAGGAAGGGCCTTTTCCTTCTTGGGAATCGTGATAAGAAGGATGCCGTTCTTATAGTCGGCACTTATCCTCTCCTCATCGGCGCTCTCGGGAAGTGAGAAGCTCCTCTCAAAGGAAGGAAGCGTTATCTCACCCGCTATCATG
>JALEVV010000047.1 GCA_022788185.1 Spirochaetales bacterium
AACTGGCGCACTAACCGTCTTCACTTCCCCCTTGAACCTTCTGTGAAATACACAGTCGATCCATCCGATCCTTGGAAGATAGACGGCGGCGGCTTTATAATCGACCTTGACGTTTTGTGGACACTGGAACGATTGCCTTGAGGAGCGTTTCTTGAATGTCGGATGGCCTGTCTTTCCAGGATTCCTGAAAAAGTTTCTGAACGCAGCATCCAGGTTTTTGTTCGCCATCTGCAACGATTGGGAGTTGACATCCCTCAGCCAGGAGTGGATGTCCTTGAGTTTCATTAAGAAGGCATTGCAGTCGTAGTAGTTCCGGCTTTCCTTCCTTCTCTCGTATGCCTTGGTCCTGTACTCCAAAAGCCTGTTGTAGACGAATCGTACGGAACCGAAAGTCCTTGTCAGCAGACTTTGCTGTTCGGCTGTCGGATAGAGTCTGTAGGAAAAGGACTTGAGCATACTTTCATCATATCACATTCGATTGTATTTGGCATCCCCTGCAATCACCCCGCAATTGATCGTCAACCAAATGAAGGGGTATACGTCCCATGTGCTTCGAGAGCGCCATGATTGGCTGAGGAGCCGTCTGCCCACATTGTGGACGTGCTCTTATTATATAGGGAGTACAGGAGTGGTATCGCAAGAGACCATCATGAAATACATCGAAAACCAGAAGAATGTATAGCCATGCTTTCATCTCCCGCCTAAAGACGGGAGTCTTCCCGCATGGATTTTATAACCTCCGGGAGTGTAAGGTATTAATCGGTGTATGTTTTTATGTACAGTAATCATGATAGCAGAAAGAAAAAACATGACCATAATATACTTGAGAATATTATGTTAATTGTGCGGCTTACTTCACCTGATTTTTCTTGACACCTGAAGTGTTTCCCCTGACACTTTGCACATGGGTATCAACAGAAAGTGTCCGAGGTGCGGGAGCACTCATGTGCAGCTGTCCGATGAGCGAAGCAAACATGGATGTCTATGGCTTATCCTGTTCGGTTTCTTCTACCTCGCCTGGATAATTATCAAGTGGATCATCGGTCTGATGGTCTTTCTGCTCATTGACTGGTGGATGGCGATACTGAGGAACCTTCAGGGAAAGGGTTATCAGTGGAAGTGCCGGGGATTTTTCTCAGGCACTAAGCAGATATACTACTGCCACGACTGCGGTTTCAATTTCAGGGCTTAGATTTTACTTGACATGGTGTATATATGGGCTTATAAATGAACATGTTCAGTTATGAGAAAGAAGAATCCCGTCCTAGAAGAAGAAATCCTGACCGTAAGCGCAAGGCTGATGCGGGAAAGGGGAATTGGCTCCTTTTCCTTAAGAAGCCTGTCATCGGAGCTTGGCATATCCCTCGGCAATCTTTATACGTACTACTCCTCAAAGGATCTGATACTGATCTCGATCCTGGAGCGTAAGAGCGACATTCTCGTAAGAATGGTATCCCAAATAAATGTCACGACTCTGGAAGAATACATTAAGGCCCTCTCTGATGCCTTTAAGATGCAGTACACGTCGGAAACAGGTCCAATGATGGCATCTATAGGACATCATGACCGGGAAGCCGTCAGGAAGATGAACAGGGTGCTTGAAGCTCTGGACGTTGTGATATCGGATGCGCTTCAGGACTACGGAGTGACTGAAGATTCCTTATTCAAGGCCGCTTTCATCAGACGGAACATCTTTGATTCCATCAGGGGTAATCTTGATATGGATAAGACCCTTGAACTTCTTGTTTCGGCACTCAGATAAGGAGGACCATATGCAGGCAATAGGAGAGACGCTCTTTGATGCACTCTATCTGACATTCGCATTCATCACGGGAGTAGTCCTGCTCGTTAAGGGCAGATCATACGTAAGGCTCTTCGGAGCCATGGCAGTGGTGCTTGCAGCAGGGGACAGCTTCCATCTCATTCCCCGCTGCTACGCACTCTTCACGGACGGCCTTGCAGCCCATACCGCATTGCTCGGTACGGGAAAGTTCATCACATCGATTACGATGACACTCTTCTACATCATCCTTTACTATATCTGGATGGAGCTGTATGGAAAGAGAAACAGTAAGCTCACTGTGACGATGTGGGTCCTTGCCGCACTCAGGATCATCCTGTGTCTCTTTCCCCAGAACGGCTGGACATCCCCTGAGCCGTCACTTTTATGGGGAATACTCAGGAACATCCCCTTTGCCGCGATAGGAATCATACTTATAGTTCTCTTTCAGAAGAGTACTTCAGAGGATGATCCTCTCAGGCACATGGGCCTTGCGATAGCACTCTCATTCGGCTTCTACATCCCGGTAGTGCTTCTTGCGGGAGTGTTTCCCGCCGTCGGCATGCTGATGATACCGAAGACACTTGCATATGTCTGGGTTGTCGTAATGGGAATACAACTCTTCAGAAAGGATATGTGATATGGAAAGGAAAATGTATAAATCAGCGTTTGTCTACCTGATCCTTTCACTCTGCGCGGGAGTGTTCTTCAGGGAATACACAAAGTTATCAGGCTTTACAGGCCTTACGTCGCTATCGTTCATGCATCTTCACTACTTCGTGCTTGGGTTCATGATGTTTCTCCTGCTTGGCATTCTTTCACCACGGTTTTCAAAAGAACCTGCAAAGCAGATTATCCTGTTGCACATCGGTCTCAACATCACCGAGGCAGGCTTCCTGCTGAGGGGACTGGATGACATTCACTCACTCCCCCTTCCCTCCGCAGCGATCTCGGGAATTGCAGGAACAGGTCACATTATAATTGCCGTCTCCCTCGTCTGGATCATGGTGAAACTGACTGGCAGGAAATGACGCCTCATCAGGGTTTACGTCTTTGGAATCTGATTGGTTTTGATGCGTAAAAGGAAAAAAACCTCAATTAATGCCAAAAAGCGTAAAGGATGGAATCGCTTAAATTCTCAGCATCGTCGATGATCCAGGAAGCTGCTCCTTTCCAGCGGCGGCACATCGATAAGCACCGGATTGGGGCAGGTAATCACAATGTCAGCGGGGGCGCAATGACAGGGAAAAAATTGATACTTGTTCTTATTTGACGTTTCTGATTAAATAGTCAGGGATGACATATAATGGATAAGTATGATGTTGTAATTGTAGGCAGCGGACCTGCCGGTATGGGTGCGGCGTTCTCGATCATCGAGAGCGGTAAGAAATTATCCTGTCTCATGATAGACAAGACTCCTTACTCCACGGGAGGCATGAGGAACGACTGTAAGATGAACTTCACGTTCCCCATAGGATTTCCCCTCGAGTACTGGAAGGAAGATGTGGCTGACCACTATCTGGAAAAGGTCACGGCGTTCCTGAAGCCCACCATTCTTCCCAAATCAAACATAGCAACCTATCAGGCAAGAGCCGAGAGACTCGGCTGTTCCCTTCTGGAAATCAAGCAGACCCACCTTGGTACCGACGGCGGTCTTCAGCTCATCAAGGAGCTTCAGAAGAAGCTTCTCGATGCAGGTGTGGAGCTTTCACTGGGTGAGACCGTCACTTCAATTGACAATGAAAAAAAGTTCATCACGACTGACAGACGCGAGATCGGATACAGGAAGATCCTCATCGCTCCGGGCCGTCAGGGCTTCCACTTCCTTCAGGAAATGATGAAGTGTCTCGGCGTCAGCTACATCGACAACGTCGTCGATGTGGGTATCCGCGTGGAGACCAGGATAGAGCACTACCCAATAGTAAAGGACTATTACGATCCCAAGTTCTACTTCCCTGAGAAGGTCAGGACGTTCTGTACCAACAGCGGCAATGCACACGTGGTGCGTGAGAAGTACACCACGGCACGCGGTGACGAGTGGTACAGCGTGAACGGCCATGCTTTCAAGGCCGATGAGAACAAAAACAACGGCCTTGTGAACTTCGCCATCCTAAAGACGGTAAGATTCACCGAGCCCCTTGCCAGCGGGCAGGAGTTTGCCGAGCATCTCGGTCTCATGGCGGCGCTAATGGGCGGCGGAAAGCCCCTGATGCAGAGAGTCGGTGACTTCCGCATGGGTCGCCGCAGTAAGGAAGCCGACTTCAACGGTGACCTCTATGACTTCAGGCCCTCCCTGACGGGAGCAAGCCCGTCGGACATCTCACTGGCGATGCCCAGCAAGATCCTGAGATACATCTGGTCAGGCATGAAAAAACTGGACACAATCGTTCCGGGCATACTTCATCCCTCCACGATTATGTACTATCCTGAGATAAAGCTCTATGCGAACAAGCCCCAGTACATCGATGAGCACTTCTGTGTTCAGAAGGATGTTTACTTCGCCGGTGACGGTGCAGGCACGAGCCGCGGTATCACGGGTGCCTGGGCGAGCGGCATAAGGGCAAGTGAAGGAATGCTGGAGGGGATCTGATGTTGAGGGGCATGAAGGGAACAATATTTTTTTCACTGATCATGCTCCTTTCCGTAATTCAGGCAGCCCCTCTCAAAAAGGCTGAAACCCGGCACTTCACACTTGTTTACACCGAAGACACATCCTCCACGGCTGAGTATCTTCACTCTGTCATGGAGGATTGCTATTCAGAGCTCACGGAGTTCTTCGGCTCTGATCCGGAGCTTACGCTTCCGGTCTATATCAGGGAGGATGAGAAGGCATTCAACGCCTTCTTCTCCCCTTACCCATCCAACCACATAGTCATTTACTCAGCCCATGTTCCCGAAGACCTGATGTTCGGCCACGACACGCTGAGGCTTGTATTCCTCCATGAACTCACCCACGCCTTCACCTTTTCATTCCGGGGGACGCTGGGAAAGCTGACGACAGCCGTTTTCGGTGATGCCGCCGATCTGGCAAACTACCTTCACTTCCTCTATTTCCTGCAGGAGGGAATAGCGGTCTATCTGGAGTCCCGGGAAGGAAACGGTCGCATTTCAGATCCTTTCATGCTCTCTTCCATAACGGAAGCGGCCGCAGAGAACATCGATGTCTCATACATGGATGCCTCCGGTGCCCGTGACATTAAGCCGTACGGAGAACTGGGCTACATCTATGGCGGTGCATTCCTCCGCCATGCAGCTGAAAAATACGGGGAGGAAAGGATCGCTGAGTTCTTCAGGCGCATCAGCAGCGGCGTTCTGTCCTTCCCGCAGAACACCTGGAGCGACATGTTTTCCCTCACGCTTTGGGATGAATGGAAGGCCTTCATGGAAAGTGTCGTACCGCCTGACGGGATCATCAGGCCGGAGACAGTGGCCTCAGGGATGAGAAACATATCATCCCTCTCCACGGACCAGAGCGATGTATATTATGCATCGGATTCGGAAGTGAAGCGGCTTTCCGACTCAAAGACCCTGATAAGTCTTCCCTATGGAGCATTCCTGTCCTCCGACGGAGAAAGGCACACGGTCTCCTACTTCCGGGGAGAGCACGAATACACCCTGCTGCTGGATGGAAAAGGAAGGGAGATCACACGCTTTGATGGTTATTATATGGGAACCCCGTTAAGCGGAAGCGATGAAGTACTGCTTGTGCGGCATGAGGATCTCGATTCATCAATCGACATTGCCATGGAAGATGGCAATCTGCTCCTCACTGTCCCATTGGGAGGCGCCGAAATATCCGCCGTCACGCCCACGGGTGCCATGCTTCTCGATGGAAATGTTTCATTTCTTAACCTGAATGACGGGACCATAACGGTATATCCCAGGCCGGAAGGAGTAACCATAAGGTCCCTTTCCGAATCAGATGGGACACTGTCCTTTTCCTATGTTTACACTTCAGATATTTGGACACTTCCCCGTTACGGTGAATTCATTGATGAGGAATACAGGTTCAGCGACACATACTTTCTCGGAGGCGTGAATGAGCCGGTGAGAATCGGCGATGACATTCACTTCATTTCCTCTTTCTTTGACTCGGAGGCAGTTTCGAAGGCGCACATAGATGAACTCGGAAGCTGGAGCGTGGCTGAAAGCAGCCCCACTGCCTTCACGCCTAAAGGCTTTGCCGGAGCAGGTCTTTCCTCAGTCCGATATGTTCCGCTCTTCTCGCTGATGAGGGGAACGCTCTTCCCCTTCGGCTTGGGAACCTATGGGGATGATACCCTTGCCGGTCCCGGTCTGACCTGGTTTACTTCCGACATGAGCGAAAAACTCCGGGTGACCGTTTCCGGCGGATGGGATCTGAGGGATCGCTGGTTTGCATCCATGCAGGCGGTATATGAGGATCTTTACGCAAATGCGGGTGCAAGCCTTAAGGACGGCCGCACGGACTTTGACCTATCCCTCACCTACTCTCCATCCCTAACCTTCTCCTACACCACGAGGAAACTCACTTTGTCAGAGACGGTGAAGTACTCCACGGCAGCAGGCGGACCGTCAAACGTGCTGTCGCTGACGTTCTCCGATCTGGTTAAAAAAGATGCACATCGCTACCACGTTTCGGGATATGGCATCTCCGTTTCCATGCACGGAATTGTTCCGGCACTCTCCGGCTCCCTTTACATACCATCCCTGCTTAACACGGGAAGGCTGGATACCCCTGATTTCTCATTACCCACCGTCCTCTCCATGGTCTATTATCCGAAGGGGGGAGTATTCACGACGGAGGTGAGCATGCACCTGCTGACCGCAGAGATCCAGAAGAGCGTGAGATTTCTTTATCTGTACCTGAATTCCTTCACGCTGACGGGAAGCGCCGGAGTGACCGCCTCCATGGCGGGAGCGTCCTCATACCGGGTAGCTCTGGAAGCATCGTTCCTGCTTTCTCCCATCCTCGGCTCCGTATCCTCACTCCAATGGAAGCTGGGGGCGTCGCTCTCTTATGACGGCGTGCCGTCATTTTCCCTTGTTTTCACCCCGGTCTGAGCAAAAAATCCCCTTTTGCCCTCAAAAAATGGGATGATAGTTTAACGATAATACTCTATTATAAAAAAGACACGTCGCCAGAAAGGAAGGTAAAGCGTACATGCCCAGCCAGAAAGAGATCCTGATAATCGAAGACAATGACCTCAACCGGATGATACTCCGTGAAATACTGGAAGGGGGCGCCTACCGGGTAACGGAAGCGGCCAACGGTCAGGAAGCACTTGAGCTCCTGGCTGAAAAAGCCAATGACATTGATCTCATTCTTCTTGACGTGATGATGCCCGTCCTGGACGGTTACGGGTTCCTGGACAGGGTAAAGGATGATCCAGTGCTGTCACTCATCCCGGTGATAGTCATGACACAGAGCGGCAGTGAGGAGGATGAGGTGATGGCCCTCTCCCACGGTGCCACCGATTTCGTCCCGAAGCCCTACAGGCCTCAGGTAATTCTTCACAGGATAGCAAGCATAATAAAGCTCAGGGATACCGCCGCGATCGCAAACCAGCTGATGTACGACCGGCTCACTGGTCTCTACACGAAGGATTACTTCTGCCGGCTGGTCAACGAAAGACTTCAGGGGGATGGGGAGTACTCCGTCATCGCCCTCAATATCGAGAACTTCAAGCTTTACAACGATACCCACGGCATCGCCATGGGCGATGAGCTGCTGAAGGAGACGGCAAGGGAACTTGAAAAGGCTGCCGGACCGGAGGCCATCTGCGGCCGTTACGGCGCGGACCGCTTCCTGTGCTTCCAGACAAGGGAGAAGGAAGTTGCCGACAGAAGGATTTTTCAGGAGGGTTACCGGGGAAACCTATCCGACGTGGTCATGAAGTGGGGTATTTACGAGATATCGGACAGGACCATCAGCGCCGAGCAGATCGCTGACAGGGCCCTTCTGGCCGCCGACTCCATCAAAGGACAGTACAGTGAGCACTTTGCCCTCTACAGTGATACCCTCAGGGAGAAGCTTGTCAGGGAAAAGGAAATAACCGATGCCATGGAAAAAGCCCTGGAGGAGGAGCAGTTCAGGGTCTATCTCCAGCCTAAATACAGCCTCAGCACCAACACCATGGCCGGGGCCGAGGCACTGGTAAGGTGGATACATCCCGAGTGGGGATTCATGTCACCGGGTGAGTTCATCCCCCTCTTCGAGAAGAACGGCTTCATAACGAAGCTGGATTTCTGGGTATTTGAAAAGGTGTGCTCCCTTCTCGGGAAATGGAAGGATGAGGGCATTGCACTGCTTCCCGTATCCGTCAACATCTCAAGAAAGGATATTTTCCAGCCCGACATAGTCGATAAACTCACCGGACTTACCCGGCAGTACGGCATAGAGCCGGAGCTCGTCCACATCGAAATAACCGAGTCGGCTTACTCCGATCAGCCGACGGTGATAACGGAGACCGTTGACAGGCTCAGGGCCAAGGGCTTCATCATAGAGATGGATGACTTCGGATCGGGGTATTCCTCACTCAACATGCTCAATGAGCTCAGGATTGACATCCTGAAGCTGGACATGAAGTTCATCCAGAGCGAGATGGGCAAGAGTACGGGTAAGTCAATTCTCCGCTTCATCATAAACCTTGCCCACTGGATGGGACTCTCTGTTGTGGCGGAAGGCGTCGAGACAGCAGAACAGGTACAGAGGCTCAGACTCATTTCATGTGACTACGTTCAGGGCTTCTTCTTCTCCCGTCCCCTTCCCGAGGAAGATTTCCACAGGCTTCTGAAAACCCACAGCGGCAGCTATGATCTTCACATGAGTCTTCCCGAGGAAGAAAAACCCATGAGCATCATAGTAGTTGCCGATGAGGATGATGCATACAGGAAGAAGGTCAGGAAAACCTTCGAGGGCGATTATGCCGTCAGGGATTTCGCCACTGCGGCCGAAGCCGCAGCCTTCCTGGAGGAAAAGAACCCTGCAGTTGCAGCCGTGATCGTAAGCCACTCGCTTCCCAGCGGCGGATTTGACACGATCATGAAGCTGATGAAGGAAGACCCCTACTTCTGGAAGATACCGGTGCTTGCATCGCTGGAGGGCGGAATCATCCACGAGTCCCTCCTCGATCTTCCGGAAAGTGACGACTTCCTGTGCAAGTTCCACCCGCAGGCTGACTTAAAGCGCCGGGTGAACCACCTTATAGCCGTTGCCGGAATACAGGAGCGCAAGATCCTCCTCGAGGAGGAGGCAAGCCGCGACTACCTCACGGGCCTGCTGAACAGGCGGGGTCTCCAGCTGGCACTCAGCCAGATCAGGCGGGATGAGATGCCCGTTGCCCTCCTGCTTTTCGATCTGGACGATCTTAAGAAGATCAACGACACCCACGGCCATGAAAAGGGTGACCTGATGCTGAGGACCTTCTCCGACATCGTCAGGAAACAGACCAGGGCCTACGACATCACGTGCCGGTACGGCGGTGATGAGTTCCTTATAATACTGAAGAGAATAAAGGATGGCTGCTGCGCAAGGGCTAAGGCAGAGTCCATATGCAGTGCCTTCAGAACGACGATGGAAGAAAACGGACTCTCCGTATCGGCTTCCTGCGGCATAGTGACGGGAAGCGAGGATGAAGCGCCCTCACAGCGGATGATAGCAAAGGCTGACCGGGCGCTCTACAGTGCGAAAAGGGAAAACAAGGGAAGCGTCAGGGTGTTTCAGTGAGACGCCCTGAACCTGGAGAAGTCGGTGTTGACGATGACGATGCCGAGCACGACCAGGATGAGTGAGATGATGTATCTGGGCTGGAAGACGTTCTCACCCAGCAGCAGGGCTGCCGCGATCGCACCCGAAAGCGGGTTCACGCACTGGAAGACGGCTATTCTTCCCACGCCGTAGCTGCTTACGAGACTTGTCCAGAGCATGAGACAGACCGATGAGGCCATTGCCAGGAATGCAAGGCATGCCCAGCCGAAGACGCCGCCGTTTCCAAGCCTTCCTCCCAGAAGGAGGGCCAGCACGAAGAGTTCGGCGCCGCCGATTAAAAGGTTATAACCGCTGGCAACTGCAGGACGGATGTCCCTGGTGACCTTCCTTGAGAGGCTGGTTCCGAAGGCAAAGAGCATGATCGAGAGCAGCATGAGTCCCTCCCCCTTCAGTGAGAAGGTCTGGAAGGCATCCTTTGAGAGGAAGCAGACCAGAATGCCCGAAAATCCCGCAGCCGCACCTATCACCTTTTTGGCGTTTATCCTGTCATCGCGGAACATGATTGCCGCGAAGATCATCATGAAAATGAATGAGGTTCCGTTGAGGATCGAGCAGTTGATCGAGGCCGCACTGATCATGGCGGCGAACTGGAAGCCGTAGGTAAGTCCCGTCTGAACCGTGCCCAGCAGGAAGAGGGACGGAGCGTCCTTTTTCCTCATGACGGGGAAGGCCCCATGCTTTGCAGCGTCCACGAGCAGCAGGATGAGGCCTGCGGTCATGAACCTGATCGATGCGAATAAAAAGGTGGAACCAATGTCGCTGATTGAAAAGAGCTGATAGCTCTTCTTGATCACGGGGAAGACTACGCCCCACAGAATCTGGCAGAATACGGCCAGGATGATTGCCTTGTACGGTGTTTTTTTCATGAAAGTTCTCCGCTGATGACCATAATACATTTATAAAGAACAATCCAGTGATACGGGATGACCCCACAGAGAGGGGTAAATTGCTTTGCAACTGGATACGGCGTCGAATTTTGTTGTTTTTTGTTGCGTTTTGTCAATATCGATTGTACCATATTTAAGTGATGTGTTACATTTTTCCACATATTACCGAAGGGGGTCCAAATGCAGAACAGCAGTGCGATCGAACTTAAGGGCATAACCAAACGGTTTGGAAAGGTTGTTGCCAACGACAGCATCAACCTTGAAATAAAACGGGGTGAAATACTCTCTCTCCTCGGCGAGAACGGCAGTGGCAAGACCACGCTCATGAACATGCTGTCCGGCATTTATCAGCCTGATGAGGGTGAAATCTTCTCTGACGGCAGAAAGATTTCGATAACATCCCCCAAGGATGCGTTTTCCTACGGCATCGGAATGATTCACCAGCATTACCACCTTGTTGACGTCTTCACGGCAGCCCAGAACATCATTCTCGGTCTTTCCGAAGAGAAGATGGATATCAAAAACACCAACGACAAGGTTAAGGAAATCTGTTCGAAGTACGGTTTTGACATCAATCCCGCGATGAAGGTCTACGACATGTCCGTTTCCCAGAAGCAGACCGTCGAGATCGTCAAGGTCCTCTACAGGGGAGCCGACATCCTCATCCTCGATGAACCAACTGCCGTTCTTACCCCTCAGGAAACGGAAAAACTCTTCGCGGTCCTCAGGAACATGAAGGCTGACGGAAAGGCAATAGTAATCATCACTCACAAGCTTGCCGAGGTTATGGCAATAAGCGATAAGGTTGCAGTACTGAGAAAAGGCAAGTACATCGGTACCGTCAGGACAAGCGAGACCTCACCCCAGAAGCTCACGGACATGATGGTGGGTCACTCCGTCACCCTGAATATCGACAGACCCAAATACGACAATCTCCAGAAGAGACTTGTCATAAACGGCCTCACCTGTCTCGATCAGGAGGGTCTCACAAAGCTCAACAACGTCAGCTTCACCGCTTACGGCGGTGAGATCCTCGGTGTTGCAGGCATCGCCGGCTCCGGACAGAAGGAGCTTCTCGAGTGTCTTACCGGTCTTTATCCTGTCAAGAGCGGATCGGTGAAGTACCTTGACCCCAGAACCGGAAAGGAAGAAGAGCTGGTCGGACTTACCCCGAAGAAAATCAAGAGTCTCGGTGTCGGCATGGCCTTCGTCCCTGAGGACAGACTCGGAATGGGCCTTGCAGGCTCGATGGGCATGACCAACAACATGATGCTGAGGTCATGGAAGAACGGTTCATCCCCGTTCGTGAACAGGAAGTCACCTGAAGCCCTGGCCCAGAGAATCTGGAAGGATCTTGAGGTAGTGACCCCCTCCACCTCATTCCCCGTCAGGCGAATGAGCGGCGGTAACATTCAGAAGGTTCTCGTCGGCCGTGAGATCGCGGCTGAGCCGAACGTGCTGCTTACCGCATATGCGGTGCGCGGACTCGACATCAACACATCCTATACCATCTACAACCTGCTTACCGAGCAGAAGATGAAGGGTGTTGCCGTAGTGTACATCGGTGAGGAACTGGATGTACTGCTCGAGCTCTGCGACAGGATCCTGGTCCTCTGCGGAGGTCAGGTCAGCGGTATCGTGGATGCAAGGGATACCACGAAGGAAGAGATCGGTCTTATGATGACCAGCATCAAGGAGGCAAATTGATGAGTGATGATATCAGAAAAGCTCCCCTCGTGAGACTGGCTAAAAGGGATGCAATGGACCCGAAAAAGGCTTGGACCATCAGGGTCGGTTCGATAATCTGCGCCCTTATCCTCGGGTGCATACCCATTCTCATCACCGGCGTCAATCCGGTTGCCGCATACGGCGTCATCCTCAAGGGCTCGCTCGGTACCTCCTTCTACCTTAAGCAGACCATCAAGCTGGCCATTCCCCTTCTCGGCACGGCCCTTGCAATCGCACCCTGTTTCAAGATGAGATTCTGGAACATCGGCGGTGAAGGTCAGATCACGGCAGGTGCCATCGGCGCATCGTTCTTCGCAATCTACTTCGCAAAGAGCATGCCCCATGTGTTGCTTTTGATCCTTATGATGGCAGCCGCCGCCATAGTCGGAGGTATCTGGGCCATGATCCCGGGCTTCTTCAAGGCCAAGTACAACACCAACGAAACCCTGTTCACCCTGATGATGAACTACATCGCCATCGGTATCGTCGCCTGGCTCCAGGGCGGTCCCTGGGAGGGAAGAAAGGGAACCCAGCAGATTCCCCTCTTCGACAAAAACGCATATCTTCCCACGGTATTCGGCATCCACATCGGCTGGATAATCGTCCTCGTGCTCGTTGTGCTGGTGCACATATACATGAATTACACAAAGCAGGGATATGAGGTCGCCGTCATAGGTGACAGCGTCAACACAGCCCGCTATGCAGGCATGAACGTCGGCTGGATCATGGTCCGCACGATGCTCGTCTCCGGTGCCATCTGCGGTATCGTGGGCTTCATCCTCGTATCCGGTCAGAACAAGACCATCACCAGCAATGTTGCCAACGGTGTGGGCTTCACGGCGATCACGGTTGCCTGGCTCGGACACCTCAATGCCTTCGCGATGATCGCGATATCCCTGATACTGGCAATCCTGGAAATGGGCTCCAGCTACCTCCAGCAGGTACTGGGAGTTCCCTCCGCAATCAGTGAGATCGTTTCCGGCATCCTTCTCATGTGCATGCTCGGATGTGAGTTCTTCATCAACTACCAGATGATCTTCAGATCCAGGAAAGAGGAGGTGAAAGCATGATCAGCATTCTCGTTAACCTCGTTGCAGCGGCATGTACCTTCGGTACGGTCCTTATGTTCGGAACCCTCGGTGAGATTCTTACCGAGAAGTCAGGAAACCTCAACCTCGGTGTCGAAGGTATCGTCTTCATGGGCGGTGCGTTCGGTCTGGCAGGTGCATATTCCTATGAGGCACTGGTCGGCGTCGGCAACTCAAATGCCTTTGTCGCGATCCTCATTGCCATAATCTCCGCCTTCCTGGCAGGTGCCGTGGCATCCGCACTCTTCAGCTTCCTCACGATCACGCTGAGGGCAAACCAGAACGTAACCGGTCTTGCGCTCACGATCCTCGGAACAGGCGTCGCCAAGTTCACGGGCGAATACATGCGCCACAAGGTCGGCGGCTTCGTCACCCTTTCAAACCCGCTGAAGGAAGCCTTCGCATTCATCCCGATGCCTGCTTTCCTGCAGAACATCCCGATTATAGGAAAGATCCTCTTCTCACAGACCTTCTTCTTCTATCTCGCCGTGATTCTTGCAGTCATCATGCATCTCTTCTTCCAGAAGACCAAGACAGGTCTCTATCTCAGAAGTGTCGGTGAGTCACCCGTGACTGCCGATGCCGCAGGCATCAACATGACCCGCTACAGATACCTCGCCACGATCATCGGCGGCGGTATTTCCGCCATCGGCGGCATGGTCTACGTCATGACGACCGGCGGATGTACCTGGAACGAGCACTCCCTTGCCGGTATCGGCTGGCTTGCGGTCGCCCTCGTAATCTTCTGCATGTGGAAGCCGCTCAACGTACTTTGGGGCGCAGTGCTCTTCGGCGCACTGAAGATCATGTACATGAGACTGGTTCTCCCCTTCTTCCCGACGGAGCTCTACAAGATACTCCCCTACGTCGTTACGGTCATCGTACTCATCATCACGAGTATGAGAAACAGCCGCGACAAGCAGCCGCCTGCTTCCCTCGGTCTGAACTACTTCAGAGAGGACCGCTAAGGTAAAAGCGGAAAACAAAACAGTAACCCATAGTCAGTTTGACTAAATATATGGAGGAAAACAAATGAAAAAGACATTGGCTCTCGTTCTCGCTCTTATGATGTGTCTCTCCTGCCTTTTCGCACAGGGTGCAAGTGACGCAGGTTCAGCATCAAAGACGACAAAAGTCGGTTTCGTAGTCATCGGAGATGAAAATGATCAGGGTTATACCTACAACTTCATGAACGGTATGAACGCTGCAATCGCTCAGCTCAAGAGTGAAGGCTATGATGTCGAGCTCTCAGTCAAGAGAAACATCGCTGAGGATTCAAGTGCAGTTGATGCAAACCTCGCTCTCGCCGCTGAAGGATGCTCAATCATCTTCAACAACTCATACGGCTTCGAGCAGTACATGCAGCAGGCTGCTGATGAGTTCCCCGCAGTCAAGTTCATCTCTCTTACGAACTGCGGTTCTCAGGTTGATGGCAGGGACAACACCTACAACGCATTTGCAAGGATCTTCGAGGGAAGATACATCGCCGGTGTCGCAGCAGGCATGAAGCTCCAGCAGCTCATCGATGAAGGCAAGATCAAGGCTGACCAGGCAATCATCGGTTATGTCGGCGCATTCTCATTTGCTGAAGTTATCTCCGGTATGACATCCTACTACCTCGGTGCAAGGAGCGTCTGCCCGTCCGCTACAATGCTCGTTCAGTTCGTAGGCTCATGGGGCGACCCGACTCTCGAAGCTGAAGCAGCTCAGGCTCTCTGCGATCTCGGTGCAGTCATGATCAGCCAGCACTCAGATAACACCACTCCTGCAACAACAGCTCAGAAGAACGGTGTCTTCCACACTGGTTACAACAACGACATGACAGCAGTTGCTCCCAAGGCATCCCTGCTCTCCTGTAAGATCGACTGGACAAAGTACTTCCACGATTTCATCAAGAACGAAATCGACGGAGTAGGCAATCCTTCCGACTACTGCGGTACATATGCCAACGGTGAAATCGTCGTAACGGCTCTCAACGAAGCAATCGCAGCACCCGGAACCAAGGAAGCAATGGAAAAGGCTGAGAAGGCTATCGCTGACGGCTCACTCCAGGTCTTCGATCTCTCCACATTCACAATCGGCGGCAAGACAGCTACCAACGCTGACATGTATGACAGCTTCGCAGCAGTTCAGGGCGATGCAGTCAAGAACGGCGCTTTCCAGGAATCTTCACTCCAGTCAGCTCCTTACTTCGTCGGCCAGATCGATGGTATCAAGTGGCTCAACGCAGCTTATTGATGATCTGACGGTAAAACGCATCAAGGCAGCAGGAGAATTGCTCCTGCTGTTTTTCTTTGCTAAAATCAAAGCATGAAAAAATTCGTAACTGCATTCCTTATACTTGCCGTCTCCCTCATTTCCCTTGCCGCAAACGGAACTGCTGAAACGGCAGCGAACACACCGGTAATAGCCTTTGAAACCACCGACATCTTCGGAAATGAAGTCTCATCTGCCGAGCTTTTTGCAGAAAGCAGGATTACGATGCTGAACATCTGGGCGACCTACTGCAGCCCCTGTATCGGTGAGCTTCCGTTCCTCGGCAAAATCCCGTCAGAGTACGATAAAGCGGAACTCCAGATCATAGGCGTCATCTCCGATGTCTTCGATCAGGCAACGTATGACACGGCCATCTCGTTAATCACCTCAAAGGGGGCTCATACCTACCCTCACCTTCTCGTATCGGAATCCCTGTATGACTCAGTGCTGAAGGACATAGTCGGAGTGCCTACAACCCTCTTTGTTGACAGTGAGGGTCATGTCCTCAAAACAGTCGTTGGAAGCAATACCCTGGCCCGCTGGAAGGAAATTATCTCCTCGATAAGCCAGTAGCCACTTAACCAGCTCTCAGGGCCTGCTGGCTATTTCACTCACCTTCTTTTCCCTTCAATCAGGAAGGTGAATATGCGGCCCGGAAATAAAGGTCTCGCTATCGCGGATATGGCGGAGGCACCCCATGTGAGGTGCCTCTTAATTTATGCAATCAGGGATCTGCGACTGACGGCCTGTCAGTTCTGATAGTTTATATGCTCCCCACGGGCAACCCTGTAGCGTATGAGCTCCGATCCATCCAGATTCTCATAGTGCATGTTAACGGCACTTATCTGATGGTTGTCATAGGTCGTGTAGTACATGATGCCCTTATCAGTGTTGTAGCACGTGGTATAGAGCGTTATCTCGAACTCTCCGGGCTTCACCTCACAGCAGCCCCGCTGCTGATCGACACTTCCGAGGATATGGAAGAACTGGCTGACGCTTTCCGCTTCCCCCTTTCCCGAGAGGGAGTTCAGCTTAACGTAGGATACGCGTACGAACCTTGACTGGCTGGAGAGATCTCCAGGAAGTCCGATGCCGCCCATTCCGCGGGAATACTGGTCAAGCGGGAGGCCGAAGGTAGCGCTCACGTCTTTTGGTGTCAGTCTCCTGTAGTTATTCAGGGCGAAAAGCTGTTTGTCGAAGGGAGGATTGTTGGTAAGACATCCCACCGGGTTGTCATATATGTGAACCCCGTCCTTCATCAGCTCGACGGTATATGCCTTATCCCTGTCCGCTATGAGGTAGTGCAGCTCAGCGGAGGGAAGCTTATCACTGAAGGGCACTGAGGTTACGTTCGTGTGCCTGATGATGTCGATCGCCTCATCCGCACTTCCGGCCAGGGCCAGGATGTACGGAATGAACTCGAACTGGGCTATGTTTGTCTTATCATCGGAGAGCGTGTCGCTGTAGCATGCATTATGGACAAAGTTGAGTCCGGCCATGCCTACCCCCTTCTCATTTATCCCTTCGAAGTAGAGCGGGGTGCCGTCCATGACGAGAGCCATGCCGATTATTGCATTGTGCTCATCAAGGGCGGGTGCGTTCCTGAAGACAAGACGGTGTTTTCTTGGTGTGATGACCACTTCTTCCCCATAGGAGAAGTCGTAGTCGAGATTGCGTCCGAAGTAATGGTCCTCGGTTCTGTAAGTTGCTGCTGTACACATAACCCTAATATAAACAGAGAACCGGTTATCGGCAAATCCTATGCTATGAGGTTGAAGCCGATGACGACTATTCCGAGGATCAGGAGGATGATACCGGTCATGCGGTTAAGCTTCCTGGTCTCGGCCTTATTGGCGATTCTGGCCCCGATACGGGCAAAGAGCAGCGTGAAGAGCACGCAGAGCACCAGCACGGTCCAGTCAGGCGCGCCTGAAAGCGCGAAGTGGCTGAGGGCACCGGTGAGTGCGGTGAACGCCATGATGAAAACACTTGTTCCGACTGCGGTCTTAAGCTCATAGCCCAGCACGCTGGTAAGCACGAGAAGCATCATCATGCCGCCTCCGGCTCCGACGAAGCCGCATATGAAGCCAATCATGGCACCGCAGATCACGGACTGCACAGCCCGCTTTGAGGCAGACACAGAGGCCATCTTCTCCTTTGTGGTCATGACGGGCTTCAGTATGAACTTGATACCGAGCAGCATTGTCATGAAGACTGAGAAGTTACCCATCGTGGTGCTTTCGATAAGGGATGATGCATAGCTTCCGATCATGGTGAAGATAAGGACGAAGGCCATCATCAGGACACCGTTTCTTATGTCGATGTTCTTATTCTTCCAGTACGTGTATGCGCTCACTGCGGAGGCAAGCACGTCTGAAGCAAGTGCGATGCCCACCGCCTGATAGGGATCCATTTTCAGAAAGGTGATGAGCATCGGTGAAATTACTGCCGCGGCAGAGAGCCCGGCAAAGCCTGTCCCCAGTCCGGCGCCGAGTCCGGCCAGGAGACAGATTATTAATGTGATCAAAAATTCCATAACTTCTAAAGTTATGTCATGGAAGTGCAGACGGCAAGGGTTACTTTACCGCAAGCACGCTGTAATCCTGAGCCTCAACAGCCTTCTTAAGCACGTCAGCGTCGATATCCTTTGCCAGGGTAACGACCGCAGTGCCCTTCTCATGGCTGACATCGGCGCTGACTACGCCGTCCACGGCCATAAGGGCCTTCTTAACCCTCATCTCACAGTGAGAGCACATCATGCCCTCGATAACAAGTGTCTTTTCCACTGTTTCTTCCTCCTTACGGAAAGTCTTTTTTCTGTCATGAGCCCTTGAGAAAACATCCATGATGTTCAGTCTCAGGGCATTGGTAACCACACACACCGATGAGAGACTCATCGCAAACGATGCAAACATCGGATTCAGCGACCACCCCAGGAAGGGAGTGAACACGCCTGCCGCCAGCGGGATTCCTATGCAGTTGTAGATGAAGGCCCAGAAGAGGTTCTCCTTTATGATGGTGAGTGTCTTTCTGGAAAGTCTCACTGCCGCCGGAACTGCCTTCACGCTGCTGTTCATGAGGATCACGGAGGCGGAGTCCATGGCGATGTCGGTGCCCCCTGAAACCGCCATGCCGATATCGGCACGGGTAAGGGACGGTGCATCGTTTATTCCGTCTCCTACCATTATGACACGGCCGGTTTTCTGAAGCCGCCTGATATGCTCCTCCTTGCCGGAAGGAAGCACTCCGCTGATGACTTCATCAAAGCCCGCCTCCCCTGCAATGGCCTTTGCGGTCTTCTCATTGTCTCCCGTGAGCATCACGGTTCTGAGTCCCATTGCCTTGAGCTGGCTGACAGCCTCGGCGGCATCGCCCTTGAGGTCATCGCGGACCGCGATGATGCCCAGTACCCGGTCTCCCGACATGAAGAGAAGCGGTGTCTTTCCGGCTTTGGAGAGGCTCTCGGTCTTTTCAGTCACGTCAGCGCTGATTTCAGTCACCGAGGAGATGAACTTCACGCTTCCGCCCTTCAGTTCAATCCCGTTCAGAGTACCTTCGACGCCGTAACCGGGAAGGGCCCTGAAGGAAGCTGCCTTTTCAGCGGTTATACCCTCTGAAGCGGCATGGGTCGCAACTGCCTTTGCAATCGGGTGCTCACTCATCGATTCCAGTGACGAGGCGGCACCGAGCAGCTCCTCTTTACTGCCCGACAGGGGAATAACATCGCACACCTTCATCTTACCCTCAGTGACGGTACCTGTCTTGTCGAAGACCGCAACCGAGGCCTTTCCCGTGTTCTCCAGCACAGCCGCATCCTTGAAGAGGATGCCTGCGGATGCTCCCTTACCGGAAGCAGCCATTATCGCCACGGGAGTGGCAAGACCTAGGGCACAGGGGCAGCTGATGACCAGCACGGCCACAGCCCTGGAAAGCGCGTAGGAGAACTCGGCTCCGAAGACCAGCTGAAGGATGAAGGTAAGCGCGGCTATTGCCATCACGACGGGAACGAACACTCCGGCTACCCTGTCCGCAAGCCTGCTCACGGGAGCCTTCGAGGAGGATGCCTCATTGACCAGCCTTATGATCTGGCTGAGTGTGGTATCCTCACCTACCCTCGTAGCCCTTACCCTGAGGTTACCTGAAATGTTCATCGTGCCGGCCGATACGTTTTCACCCTCACTCCTGTCCACAGGGATGCTTTCACCCGTCAGGGATGATTCATCCAGCGTGGAAACGCCGGAGATGATGACGCCGTCAACGGGAACCGCCGCTCCCGGATAGAGGATGAACACATCATCCTTAACCAGCTGGGAGACCTCCACGGTCTCTTCCCTGCCGTTTCTTTCGACGACTGCCGTCTTCGGGGCCAGGTTCATAAGGCCCTGAATGGCTGATGCTGTCTTCACCTTGCTCCTGGCCTCCAGCGTCTTACCCAGCGTGATGAGGGTGAGGATCGTGGAAGTGGCCTCGAAATAGAGCTCATGGAAGTACATGTGGCCGCCCATGGGATCAAGGAGCATCAGCATGAGTGCGGCATAGCTGTAAATGAAGGCCGCCAGGGCACCCATCGATACCAGGGTATCCATGTTGGGTGACTTATGAAGCAGGGCCTTGGTTCCGCTTATGAAGAACTTCCTGTTAATGAACATTATCACCATGGAAAGCGTAAGCTGCAGCACCGCATTGACGTGGTGCGTGATGAATGACGGGAGCGGAAGTCCCGCCATCGAGCCCATTGAAATGTACAGATGAAGGGCCAGAAGGATAAGGGAGGAGACAAGACGTGTCTTCATCGTGTCCTCGTCCTTCCTTACACCTGAAGGAGTACCCTCCTTCCCCTTCACTGAAGCACCGTATCCGGCCTTCTTCACTGCGGCAATGACATCTGATTCGGATGCACTGCCCTCCACGCTCATTGAGCCGGAGAGAAGATTGACCGCAACCTTCTCGACACCGGCTACCTTATTCACCGCCCTCTCGACACTGGCAGAGCATGCGGCACAGCTCATACCCGTCACATTATATTCTTTTTTCATTTCATCAGTTTCTCCAATGTTTTCATCAGTTCAGTGATTACTTCATCATTTCCTGCCCTGATCTCATCTGCCACACATGATCTCATGTGCTGGTCCAACAGCTCACGGGAGAAAGAGTGAAGTGCCGCATTGGCCGCACTTGCCTGAACGAGGATGTCATTGCAGTAGACGTTTTCCTCCACCATCTTCCTTATCCCTCTTATCTGACCTTCTATCCGGTTCAGTCTGGTGACCAGACTCTTTATCTCTTCTTCGGTTCTCGCCGTGTGTTTATGTCTGCAGCAGCACTCCATATATACCTCCTAGGGGTATATAAACGATATATTTTCAAAAATATTTCGTCAATCCTATTGCAATCTTTTTTTTAAAGGAGTATAAAGACAAAGCATTCGGGCGATTAACTCAGCGGGAGAGTGCCACCTTGACGTGGTGGAAGTCATAGGTTCAAACCCTATATCGCCCATAAGACCTGACAGACAGCTGTCAGGTCTTTTCATATATACATCCCTCTGCTATCATTCCCTCCATGAAAAAGCTCTTTTTACTGACAGCAGTGCTTCTGCTTCTCACTTCCTGTTTCATCGCGATCAGGGTGCCGTCGGAAGTGCGGACACTGTTAATCACGAATACTACCGATGCCCCGGTTACGGTTTCATCCCGCTCCTTCAGGCGTTATACAGAAGTAACCGTTCCCGCATTATCCTCCATCGAGACCGAGGTTTACGGATTTACAGGCGAAGACATCATACTGAACATGCATGGAAAGTACTTCTCAGGTGAAAAGGGGCTGGCAGTGGAAGCAGACGCCAGCTATCTCCGGTGCACTCCCGTTCCCGACATCGGCTGGGTCCGGGTGGTGAACAGGTCAGGAATGACACTTTACAATGTCAGGGTTGCAGGACAGGAGTGCAGATATGACAAAAACGGAAAGGAGTACCTCAGCAATCATATCAGCAGCGGTCAGGACGCATATGCACCGGTGTTTGAGAATAATCAAGGCCGTCTGAGGAATATCTTCTACTATGAGTACAGGGTTGGAACAGAAAGGAAATTGGTAAGACAGATGCCAGAAGCAGGTAAAACACTGACCATTGATATTAACTTCTGAATGAAAAACCTCCGGTTCTTCCGGAGGTTTTCTGTAAGTGACTTTTTTATTTTGTGTATGTGGTTTCGAAAACGGCACCGTTCACGACCCAGACGTCGGAGAGATCGGGCTTGCCGTCAACTGCGGGACATACCAGGTAATCGCCTTTGCCGTGATTTGTGTCGGAAGCATTGGCATAAAGGATATCACCCCAGGCCGTCTGCACTTCGACAATCGTATTGAGGGGAACGAAGAAGGCATAGTTGGTATCGGGTGCTGCCTTTGCGCGCACGGCCATGAAGCGTCCCTTGTTCTCCGTGAGGTAACTCTCGGCGATTTCGCTTCCGTCAGGCATCGTATATGACTTGATCACCTTGGAAAGCTTTGTCACCCACTCCTCCCCGAGCGTGCCCTTGAGCACTACAGAGACACCGTCATCCTCCACGTGGTAATCGGTGAGCTCCAGCTCATTGTAGGTGTCGTAGGGAGCAGAAACCATCATGGCAGAGATGAGGTAATCTGTCTTACCCGTAAGGAAACCCTCATCCATATGGGCCTCGATGTAGGACATGTGGTCCGTGACTTCCTTTACCTTAGTCGTACTGCAGCCAGAAAGCATCAGCAGCAGTGTGAGAAGAACGATAAGATACTTCTTCATGCAAATCCTCCGGTCTTTATTTCGGGGGTCATTTTCTCACAGAACGATGGAAAGATACAGTGTTATTTGTATATTTCTGATGAAATATTTATTTCAAAGGCTACTGATGGCTGAATTATGCCCCCCTGAAAGGAAGATTCATTCAGTTCCACACCGAACCATCACCCTGCCGGTGAGGATCTGAATGTTTCATCACCCGGTTCCTCCCGTCACGGGGCCGTAATCAGCAGCCGCGGACGGGAAACAGGTGATATTATTTTATTTTATCCAGCTTGGCCTTAACCAGCCTGACGGCTTCCTCCTCATCGAGGAGCGAGAGGTCGTTCTTGTACTTTGCGGCAAGCGCTATGTTGAGATCGCCGTACTTGAGGTAGGCTCCGAAACGTCCATTGAGAACGCGCATGGGAACACCCTCATAGGAACCGAGTTCCTTTAAGGGAAGGGCCCTCTCCTCACTGGCCTTTATTATGGCAACCAGTTCCTCCTCAGTAAGGGAATCGGCCCTCTCCTGATCAGCCTTCGTCAGGCGATAGTTTTTGTCCCCGCACTTGATGTACTGACCGAAACGGCCCTTGAGCACCTCGATCGCCTTGCCCTCATACGTTCCCCTGGAGCTTTCAGTGGAAGCCTTTGCCGGGCCTTCACCGTGACGCTTTATTATGGCAACAATGTCATCCTGAGTGAGCTCAGAGGCCCTTGCCTTTTCATCCTTTGAAAGGGCGATGTTCTCACTGCCCCACTTCAGGTAGGCACCATAGCGTCCCTTCTTGAGGGATACGGCCTTACCGTCAACGCTCTCGAACTCCCTGCCCTTTGAAGAGGCACCGTCCCTCTGAACGAGGGCCAGGGCCTTCTCTGCACTGAGCTCGGTGAGCGGTCCGAACACCTTGTAGTTGGAGCCCTTGTACGTTATGTATCCTCCGTAAGGTCCGTTATTGACGATTATGTCGTTGCCTTCACTGTCCTGGGTAAGCACCTTGGGGAGGGAGAAATAGAAATCTATCTCTTCCTCGGTGTAGCTTTCGGCGCTCTTCTTTCCCTTGGGCACGTTGCATGTCTTATCACCCCGCTGCCAGTACTGACCACGGCGGGAGTTCTTAAGCTGGGTCCTGCCGTCGTCGGCGGCTGCCTCAGGGCAGATCTCGGCTGCGATGAGGGCCGCCACATCGGCTTCCTCCATCATTCCGGGACAGAGGGTATCCGCGAGGTTGACCATAACGGCCTTTCCGTCCTCCCTCTTCCTGTCCAGAAGAAGATATGAGCCATAGGGACCGACCTTAATCTGATAGGAGACACACTCCCCGTTGATCTCAGCCTTTCCGCTGAGGTGAGGGAAGACCAGGGTCTTCGCATCCATTTTCTCATTCCTGGCACTTTCCACCAGACTCTTCAGCCCCTGTACGGAGCCTCTTCCGTAGTAGAAGTCCCTGAGATAGGAGAGCCAGTCACCCTCGCCTCCCGCGATCTTGTCCAGCTCATCCTCCATCTCGGAGGTGTATGAGTAGTCCACGAGATCACCGAAGGACTGGAGCATCAGGTTGTTGACGGCAAAGCCGATGAAGGACGGAATGAGGCTCCTGTCCTTTTCCACGGCATAACCGCGCTCAAGCAGCGTGGATATGATGGTGGCATAGGTACTCGGGCGGCCGATTCCCTTCTCCTCCAGCTTCTTGATGAGGGATGCCTCATTATATCTGGCAGGAGGCTGTGTGATGTGCTCCTTACGGGTAAGGTCGATAAGCGCCGTCTCATCCCCCGCAGACAGGGACGGGATGGATGATTCCTTCTCATCCTCTTCATCGGAGCCATAGACCTTTAAAAAGCCGGGGAAGACGACTGAAGTGCCGGAGGCAGTGAATCTGGCCTCACCCCTGTTTATCTTGGCAGTGGTCGTGCTCTTCACGGCCTCGCTCATCTGACATGCGATGGTGCGCTGCCAGATAAGGGTGTAAAGCGAGAGCTCCCTGCCCTTGAGTCCCGTTTCGCCCGGGCGGCGGAAGACGTCGCCTGCAGGCCTTATGGCCTCATGGGCCTCCTGTGCGTTCTTGCTTTTGTTTGCGAAGTGACGCTCCTTGGCCGAGAGGTAATCACTGCCGTAATCCGATTTGATCTGCTCACGGGCAGCATTGATGCACTCAGCTGAAAGGGCGACACTGTCCGTTCTCATGTAGGTAATGAAACCATTCTCGAAGAGGGACTGGGCAATTCTCATTGTCTCCTTACTCGATAGCCTGAGACGTCTGTTTGCAGCCTGCTGAAGCGTTGAAGTAGTAAACGGAGGCATCGGAGTATGCCTGCTGATCTTATTGGTCACACTGTCGACGACGAACGCACCTTCCCTGCAGAGCACTTCAACCTCCTCAGAGAGAGCCTCATCAAGCAGGAGCGCCTTATTGCTGAAGGCACCGGTGACGGAGTCGAAGTCGCGGCCGGTAGCAACCCTCTTTCCCTTATACTCCTCGAGCGTTGCCTCGAAGTGCTTTCCGTCAGCACTCTCAAGCTCTGCCTTCACGTCGTAGTAGCGGGAAGGAACGTATGAAAGGCGTTCGTTCTCCCTGTCAACGAGGAAACGGAGTCCCACTGACTGGACCCTTCCTGCGGAGAGCTTCTTGTTGGAAAGCCTCTTCCAGAGCACGGGAGAGACCTCATAACCGTAGAGACGGTCCACGATCCTTCTGTCCTCCTGGGCCTTAACAAGCCTCAGGTCCAGCTCACGGCCACGGGTGAGCGCCTCGCTGACGGCCTTTCTCGTGATCTCATGGAAGACCATCCTGCCCGTGGGGACCTGGGGCTTCAGCAGCTCCTGAAGGTGCCAGGAAATGGATTCTCCCTCCCGGTCCTCATCGGTTGCGAGCAGGAGCTGCTCGCATTTTTCCAGCTTCTTCTTCAGATCGGAGATGAGGGCATTCTTGCCCTCGGTTATCACATACTGCGGCCTGAAATCATGCTCGACATCGACGCCGAGGCTGTCGGAAGGAAGGTCCCTGACATGGCCCTTGCTGGCCACGACGGTGAAGTTCCTGGGAAGATATTTTTTGATGGTATTTGCTTTTGTGGGTGACTCAACTATCACCAAGGTTTTCTTTTCCGGACTGAATTCCATATGACTTACTCCGTTTTTCCTAGTTAACATATTTCGGGAAAAACGGTTTGTCAAGAAATTATTTTATCACTCCATGCTCTTATTACTATGTAATAAAAAAGTTTCAGTCGACCTTTTCCAGCCGGAAAGCATAGGGATCATCAGGGTCATCCCCCCTGAAAAGCGCCTTCTCGATGAGGTCAGAGCCAGAATTCCTGAAGACTGCATAGGTGCCGCTCTCATCAGAGCGGAAGTTGAACTCGGTAACGGTGGAAACCTTTATGCCGTAGGCTTTGGAGGTAATTCTCATGATGACAGTGTCAGCAGTCACGTCAAAGCCGTCAATCCTGAAGGATGTGGGCATTATGTCCAGCCTGTTTATCCTGCTGCATATATCCTTATATACCCGGGCAAGCGGGAGATCGGAGCGGAACTTCACCCAATCCCACGGACCGTCGTAAGGCTCAAATGGAAAGAAGGGAATGTACACGCCCTCCACCGGGTAGCTTATCGCCATGTACTGACCGTCAGGTCCATTGGCAAGTTCGGCACGGAATTCAAGCATCCTGAGTTTTCCATGGTTGTCATCGTCACTTTCGTTCACGAAGCGGTATGTACCCGAAAAGGAGCCGGTTTGGAAGGTAACCTTATCGGCTTTCAGCGTGTTGCCGTCCCCGTCCCTTGCTCCCATTATCACAGTGTACTCCCTCATCTGGTCCAGATGGGAAAGGGTGTATCCGGTCGCATCCGACCTGAGTCTTGCAAGGGGTGCTCCGTCCAGATAGAGGTCATAGTATGAGGCCCCCTCCACCCTGTCCCATGTAAGATCGGAACTGTTAACCCTGACGTCGGCAGTCATCGATGCATGGACTCCGGTCAGACACATGAGCATAAGCAGAAAGGCAAATATATGTTTTTTCATCTTCACTTCTCCCTCTCACGCTACCAATAATAACCAAAATAATGACAAATGCACACTTGCTCTTTCAAAACACAACAGTTACTCTAGGTTTATGAAAAAAGCATTCCTTGTTCTTGCCACTTCCCTTCTGCTCTTCGGATGCACCGTCACCGAGATGGCCTCTGTATCCTCAGGCACAAAGGGAACATCCCTTACAGATATATATGTGGAGGATTACTTCATCGACGTCCTCACTGACTTTGCCGAGTTCATGCCCTCCTCCGATGAGTCCATCATGGACAGTGCCATCGCAACCTTTGCTTCCCAGCTCAATGACGCACCCTCGGCAACTTCTGTTGCCGCAGTCAAGAGCGACGGCAACAACTACTCGGTCTACTTCGACTTTTCATCCTTCGAAAAGCTCGCAGGCGAGCTTTCCGGCGGTAAGAGCAACACGATAATAAAGCAGAGTGCGAACAGCCTCTCCTTCTACGTGGACATCAATAACTACGAGGAACTGGAAGCGGTTGTTCCCTTCCTTGCAGATCCCAACATCGAGGTCTTCCTGGCCAAGTACAACATCGGCTACAGCGAGGAGGATTACATGGACATGATTGTCTTCTCGCTCGGAGAGGAGGCACCCGAATCCCTGAGAAACAGCATGATAACGATAAACATCCAGCTTCCGGGCAAGGTCACTTCCGTCACCGGTGCGGTGAAAACCTCCGATACTTCGGTCCGGTATGCCTTCAGGCTCATCGACTTTCTGCTGCTTTCCTCGCCTCTCAGCTTCAATGTAACCTGGAAGTAGGTTTTTTCGTTGACAGCTTTAAGTCATAAATGATATTTTCAATACTGATATACCTGTCAGGACGACAGGAATGCCACTATGTGTAATTAAAAAGGAAAAAGAAATGGCTGACACAGAAAAGAATGTCGACTTTAAGAAGGATGCAAAGGCAGCCGAAGCTAAAGTCGAAGCAAAGAAGTCAAAGAAAAGTCTTGCCTGGTGGGCAGGCGTCGTGGTCCTCATCCTTATCTCGATAACGTTCATTCTTCCGGCTACCGGAATCGGAGCACTTTTTGCCGAGGACAGCATCGTTTTCGGTAAATACAACGGTGAAAAGATCGAATACAAGCCCGGCAACTACTTCGGCACTCAGGTCAGCACCCTTGCAAGCCAGTATGAGAATGTCGACATGAACAGCCTCTACTCAATCTGGTATCAGGCTTATCAGAGCACGGTCCTCCAGACCGCACTCAATCAGGAAGCCGCAAAGGCCGGAATCAAGGCAAGCGACTATGCCGTCAACCAGTACATCCTCGATGCAGGCTTCTACAACAATGAGGAAGGCGTGTTTGACAAGGCAGTATATGACAGTAAGACTCAGGCTGAGCGTGAGACTGTCTTCAACAACGTGAAGGAAGCAATCCCCGGAATCACGGTCGCAAACGACTACACCACCGTTCTCTCCTCCGATAAGGAAAAGGATTTCGTGTCAACGGTAAGCGCTACCGGCAGGACATTTGAGTATGTTGCCTTCGGTTCAGAGACATATCCCGATGAGGATGCAGCATCATACCTGCTTTCCAATCCCCAGCCCTTTACAAAGATCTCCCTCTCCATGATCACAAAGGCAACTGAAGAGGAAGCAAAGACTCTCATGGAGGAAGTAGCCGCAGGCACAAAGACATTTGAGGAAGCAGCCCTCAACGATTCCACTGACTCCTTTGCCTCAGTATCAGGCAAGGTCGGTGAGGTTTACTTCTACAACCTCCAGTCAGCAGTCGGCAGCGAGGAGACCGTCAACCAGATCTTCTCAACCGCAGCAGGCTCCATGGCAGGTCCTTACATGACAACTTACGGTTACTCCGTATTCCGTGTCGATGAGGCTCCCACAATGGCAGATGCAGCTGACAGCGGCGTGCTCTCAGTCGTCAAGAGCTACATCGCATCCAACTCTCCCGATCTCGTGACACCATATGCAGAGGCTGCAGCCAACGCATTCTATGCAGATCCTGACTTCATCTACACCGATTACTATGTCAATGAGGTTTCCTCGACTCCCGCAAACCCCAACTCCAGTGCATTCATGAGCTCCTTTGTCTACACCGATGCCGCAGGCCTGCTCTCAACGGCAGCTGCTGACAGCGCATATCTCAAGGCTCTCTACACAGGTAACACAGGTGATGTCCTTGCTCCTCAGAAGGCCGGTTCCTCATACATCGTTACAAAGATCGGTGATGAGAGCGTCTCCTCAACAATGAAGAGCTCACTGCCGACATTCTACGATTACATCGCCGCAATGGCATCCCAGCAGGATCTCCAGAATGCAGTGTTCACCAGCACCCTCTTCGAGGATGACTTCATGACGACACTCTTCACCAAGGTCCTCAACCTCGGTGCCAACTGAGACTGATCATCTCATACGTGAGGCTGTCACTGACAGCCTCATTTTTTTACCCTTGATTTGATAATTGGTAATTATTAGGTATACTGCGACACTATATGTCCTGGTAA
>JALEVV010000080.1 GCA_022788185.1 Spirochaetales bacterium
GGAAGCCAGGTTCGACATACACAGGATCCAGAATCCGGATGTCGAAGGCGTCGGGTATCAGCAGGGGCCGCAGTACGGATTCGACAACGTCAAGGAGTATGTCAGGTGGCGTGATGAGTACAGATGCCGGAAATGCAGGTCAAGAACGTGCCTTGAGGTCCACCACATCGTCCAGCGCAAGGACGGAGGCTCTGACCGCCCGGACAACCTGGTGACGCTCTGCCACGACTGCCACGCAGCACTGCACAGAGGAGAATTCACGCTCCGGAAACCCAGGGGTGGCTATAAGGCTCCGACGTTCATGGGCGTGATGCGCATCAAGCTTGGGGAACGCCTTAAGGCCAGATACGGCGACATGGTCCAGACCACGTTCGGCTACATCACACGCATCGGGCGTACGGCGGCAGGGCTGCCCAAGGACCATAACACCGACGCCAGGGCCATATCCGGAAATGCGGAAGCAAAGCCAGACGACATTGTGTGGAATATAGCGAAACACCGCTGTCACAACCGCAGGCTGCACCGCGAAGTCCCGGCAAAGCACGGCAGGCGCCAGGCGGCACAGGCGACGCACAGGGTATTCGGATTCGGTCTGCACGACAGGGTCGTTGCCCTGGGAAGCGGAGAGACATGTCGGATATCCGGTCTTAGAACCAGCGGATATTTTGCTTTGCGTACGCTGAATGACAACACGCTGCTCAACCTGAACTGTAGCAGGCTGAGACTACTGGAACGGGCAGGTGGGCTCATTATGGTCCCATCAGCATCAACTACATCTTAGTGTCGGCTCCTCCCTGCGGCAAAGCCGTCGAGGTTTCCGCCGACTAATAATGAGTATTACTATGAAGAAAGCCCTCCTTTTTATCGTCACCACACTTCTGCTCTCCTCGTGCACCTTCCGTACCAAGGCCTTCTATCTGGAGGCAGACAGTGTTGCCGTGGCGTACATTGCAGACCGCCACACTGCCGTCAAGATAAACATCGATGAGGAAACCCTTGCCTTCTTAAGGGAGGAGGGCAGCCTGGAGGGACAGGCTCTCTTTGAGGACATCTTTTCATACGCTCCTGAAAGCTACCAGCTCATCAGTGATGAGGACTACATGCTCCGTCAGAATATCTTCACGTCCCTGCGGGAGATATCGGGCTCAACCGATACGCTTCATGCCTTTTCGGCATTTGCCGGGGACTTGAGGAAAACGGACTTTACGGCTACAATCAATAAGCTCTCATCTGACTTTGATGATACTGCTCTATCCAGGACCGTAGGCAAAAACACCCGGGTCTTCGAATATCATCTGAAAAACGTCATCTCCCCAGGACGTTCCTACAGTGAGAACAGAGAGTTCATCAGAAGATGGACGCAACAGATAATGAGGAAAACATGAGACAGGAAATACAGAATAAGGCAGATTCCATCAAGGCTTTTCTTGAGGAGCATAACTGCAGGGATACGGTCATCATCCCCCTTGAGGAGGGTGCATTCACTGACTGCTTCATAATCGCAACGGTGACCAGTGTAGGTCATCTCAAGGGTGTCGTTCACCAGATCTGGGGTCTTCTCAATGACCTGGGTCTTTCAGTCAACAACCGCCATAAGACTCCCGGTGAGGATGGCTGGGAGCTCATTGACTGCAATGACATCGTGATCCACCTGATGAGCAGTGAGCTCAGGGAGTTCTATTCCCTCGAGAAGCTCTGGAAGGCAAGCGAGAGATAAGCCTTCATGATTTAAAGTTAAAGCCGTCTGTCCGACGGCTTTTTCATTTATATGACCCGCTTGGTCATCCACTTTCCCTTTTTCCATCTTACTGAGAAGCAGAGGCTTCTGAAGCACCAGTCTATAACCATGGAAATGTTGACTCCGAGAAGTCCGAGGCCCAAAAGTGCTCCGAGGACGTTTGATAGAATTACACGGAAGAGCCACATGCTGAGCATCGAAACCGACATAGTGTATCTGGCATCGCCTGCGGCCCTGAGGAAGTTCGGAAGCGTGAAGGATATCGGCCAGATCAGTAAGGTACAGACCAGAAGGAACCTGTTGTTGATTATACTGAGTCTCATCGCCTCTTCTGAGAGGTTGTAGAGCGATGAGAGGAAGGGAGTCGTCAGGTAGAAGAAGGTACAGGAGAAGAGGAACATCAGATATACCATCAGAAGCAGTCTCTTTGCGTAATACCTGGCCGCATCGTGGCGCCCCGCACCGATGCACTGTCCGATTACCGTGATGGAAGCCATGCCTATGACCGCACCGGGAAGGTTGGCAAAGCCGTTGATGTTGTTCACGACGGCATTGGCCGCGATGGAAGCAGTCCCGAAGGATGCAATCAGGGACTGAACGAGAATCTTTCCGATGTGGAACATGGAGTTTTCAATTCCGCTGGGAAGCCCAATCCTCAGAATTCTCTTTATCATGGGCGGAATAACCTGAATGGTGAAAAGCTTTTCTATGTGTATGTCCAGGCGCCTGTCCGAAAGAACCGTGAGCATAATCACGGCACCCACTACCCTGGAGGCAAGGGATGCGATTCCCGCACCCATGCTGCCCAGATGGAAGATGAAGATCAGGATCGCATTGCCTGATATGTTTATGATGTTCATCACAAAGGATACGATCATCGTGATGCGGCTTTTACCCATACTGCGGCAGAGTGCGTTGCAGCTGTTCGTTATGGCAAGGAAGGGATAGGAGCAGAGAATGAAGATGAAGTACTCCAAGGCATATCTCATCACGTCTTCCTCGATGTGACCGAAGATCATGGAGAGGATGCCCCGGTTGAAGATGAGTCCGACAGCCGTGATGATGCCTGAAAAAAGAGCCGTTATCAGGATGAGCTGCTTTGCGGCCATGGAGGCGGAGGTCCTGTCCCTTCGTCCCATATATTGACTTGCCACAACGGCACCGCCGGTGGCAAAGGCGGCAAAGAGCTGGATGAAGAGGTTCGAGAGGGAGTCGACGAGGGAGATTCCGCTCACTGCGCTCTCCCCGACGTTGGCAACCATTATCGTGTCTGCCATTCCGATCGTCAGAGTGAGGATCTGCTCAATTAGCAGCGGGATTATCAAAGCCTTCAGGAATCCTTTTTCAAATAGTCCTGAAGTATCTGTCTTCGGTTTCATGGGTCCTAATGTATTTGTTTCCCGATAAAGATGCAACCGGTTGGAAGCTATTTTTCCCTCTCAAGAAGCTTACGGTAGGATGCCTCCATGAGGAGGGCTCCAAGGGGAGCGGTCACCAATATCGAAAGCACTGCAACGGAGAGGATGAGGGAGCCGGATGAAAGTCCCATTGCCAGCGGAACCCCTCCGATGGCGGCCTGTACCGTTGCCTTGGGAAGGTATGAAAAGACCGTGAAAAGGCGTTCCTTCCGGTTCAGGGCGGTGCCTGAAAGGGAAAGAATGACTCCCAGTGATCTAACTGATAGGGAGAAGGCGAGGAGAAGAATTGCAGGAATACCTGCCCTGAGTGTGTAGTTAATGTCCACGGCGGCACCGATCAGGACGAAGAGGATTATCTCGGCACCCGCCCAGAGCTTTGTGAAGGAAGCGGCCTCCTGAGCCGAATCCTTATCCTTCACCCTGACAACGGCGGCAGAGGAGATGACTGCAAGAAGACCTGAGAAGGCAAAGTATGGCTTGATCATGTCTTCCGCTCCCGTAAGCAGCAGGGCAAGGGAGAGTATCATTATGACCTTATGGGGGAGTGTAAGGCTTTTCATGCTCTTCATGATCCGGGAGAGGATGAGTCCTGATATGATTCCTGCGGCAATTCCTGAGAGGACTGAGACCGGTATGTCGGCAAAGGATGAAAGATTTAAAGTACCGCTCCTGCTGGCGGTAAGGAAGGTGGAAAAGAGGACGATGACGAAAATGTCATCCAGCGAAGCTCCGGCCAGTATCATCTGGGGAATGCTCTTTCCGGTGCCGTAACGGCTGTCAATGAGCTCCGCCATTTTGGGAATGACGACGGCAGGGGAGACGGCTGCAAGCACTGAGCCGAGGAGGGCTGCTTCGGTGTATGATATGCCGAAGAGCAGGGGAGCGATGAATGTCACTGCCGCAACCTCGAAGGCTGCGGGAAGGAATGAGAGCAGGAGGGATGGCCTTCCTACCCTCTTCAGATCCTCAAGGTTCAGCGAAAGACCTGCCTTGATGAGGATTATCACAAGGGCAAGCTTTCTGAGATCAGGTGAAATATAGAGGATCTTCTCATCAAGCACTCCGAGACAGCATGGACCGACGATTATTCCGGCGGCAAGCATGCCTATTATCCTGGGAAGACGAAGCGCCTGGGCGATATATGCTCCGGCAAGACCGGAAAGGAAGACAAGGGATAGGGACAGTAACATAAAAAACTCCGGCATTGTGCCGGAGCAATTGTACTGTTTCACAAGACTGAAGCGCAATAATCAGACGGTGAGAAGTGTCTCGTCCGTGGTGTATTCCTTCTTCCTGATCTGGCGGAAACGCTCGATAAGAAGCGGGACTGTGAGACTCTTCTTCTCATCCCCGCTGACATTCATTATGATGTGTCCCTCATCCATCATGATGAGGCGGTTTCCGAAATCAATGGCCTGCTGCATGTTGTGGGTTACCATCATGGCAGTAAGGTGGTTCTTCCTGATGTACTCCTCGGTAAGCTCCATGACGGTCTTTGCATTGCCGGGATCGAGGGCCGCGGTGTGCTCATCAAGCAGAAGAAGCCTGGGGTGGCTCATGCACGCCATTATAAGGGTGAGGGCCTGGCGCTGTCCGCCTGAAAGAAGTCCCACGTTGTCATCGAGCCTGTTCTCAAGTCCGATGGGCTCAAGGAGCTTCTGAAAGAGCGTCTTCTTCTCACTGTTATAGGTGAAGGTAAGTCCTTTCATGCCCTTTTTCAGACTCAGTGTCATGTTGTCCCTGATGGACATGTTTCCGCTTGTCCCCTTTGTGGGATCCTGGAAGATACGGCCGATATAGAAGGCCCTTCTGTACTCGGGTGCCTTGGTAATGTCCTTTCCATCCAGTGTTATCGTGCCGCCGGTAACAGGGAAGGTTCCTGCTATCATGTTGAAAAGTGTTGATTTTCCGCTGCCGTTGGAACCGATTACCGATACCACGTCACCTTCATTCACACACAGGTTGATGTCCTCAAGGGCAACCTTCTCATTTACGGTACCCGGAAAGAAAACCTTGGTTACATGTTTTATTTCAAGCATTATCTGTCCCCCTTTGTTTTCTGAAGTGCCTTCTTCCTTGCACTGTCCTCAGCCGCCCTTGTCCGGGTTGAGGCAATTACCAGTGAAATGATGACGAGCATGCCGGTAAGGAGTTTGAAGTCATTGGGCGTGATCCCGATGATGTAACCATACTTTCTGCCGAAGTACATGAGACCCTTGTAGATGATCGAGCCGAGCACCACACGGAGGGTTATCATGCTGATCCTGTTGGTCCTGAAGAGAAACTCTCCGATCATGATGGCGGCAAGGCCCTGAACGACCATGCCTGTTCCAAGCGATGCATCGGCAAATCCCTGATACTGGGCAAGCAGTGCGCCTGAAAGGGCAATAAGTCCGTTGGAAAGACCGAGTCCCACATACTTGAGCACGGCGGGTGACATGCCGAGGCTTATGACCACCTGCTCGTTTCCGCCCAGGGCACCCAGGCTGATTCCGAGATCAGAGTGGAAGAAGAGGTCCAGTATTACCTTAATCACCACGATGCAGAGCAGTGTGCCCAGAAGGGATGCGGCTTCAGGGGAAACAAAGCTGAAGAGCTTCGGGAAAACCCTGTACATGGTATCGACCTTGACAAGAGGAAGGTTTGCCTTGTTTCCGAGTACCCTGAGGTTCACGGAATAGAGCATTGTCATCGTGAGAATGCCTGCCAGGAGTCCCGGGATGTGAAGATGGTTGTGAATTGCGGCGGTCACAAGTCCGCAGAGCACGCCTGACAGGAATGCCAGGAGAATGGAGACCGTGATCGGAAGTCCGCTCGTGATTGAGATCGCGGCAACTGCGGCTCCCGTCGCCACTGAGCCGTCACAGGTGAGATCGGCAAGGTCCAGCAGCCTGAAGCTGATCAGGATACCGAGTGCCATGATCGAGAAGATCAGACCTTCAACGAATATTCCTTCTATCATTATTCTTTCCCTTTAAGAAATTTATGTTTAACAGTTTAAGGGCATCTGCGTCAACAGAACAGAACGGGGATGCAAGTCCCCGTTCCGGTGAAAGCATATTTTTTGTCAGTTCTGCTTTCCGTCTTTAATGACGTAGGCTGCACTTTCGATGACATCCTCAGGAATCGTGAGGCCGAGCTTTTCGGCAACATCGAGGTTGACGTAGAGCTCGAGGCTCTTAACGTCGAGGTAGTTGATTCCGATCTCGGAGGGAGCCGTACCCTTCAGGACCTTTTCAATGAGCTCACCTGTGAGAAGGCCGCTCTTGTAGTAGTCGAAGCCGCCGGCGAGGAGAACCTCGGTGTCAAAGGATGAGGTTGTATCGGCTGAGAAGAGAGGAACCTTCTTTGACATACATACGTCGGAAAGGGCGGTGATGGCGCTGACTACTGTGTTGTCCGTTGCGACATACATTGCATCGACGCGGTCGATTATCGACTGGGCTGCGACACGTACTTCAGCAGAGTTTGAAACGGCGACTGTCACAAGGGAAACTCCCTTTTCCTCACAGGCTGCCTTAAAGGCTTCCATGAGTGTGATGCCGTTTGCTTCGCTTGAGGTATAGACCATACCCACTGTCTTTGCTCCCGTGATCTTTTCAATGAGCTCCAGGTGGGAGCCAACGGGAACCATGTCCGATACGCCGCATACATATTCGCTGTCTGTGAGACCGGCGCTGACGGGATCAGTTACCGATGAATATACCTGATAGGTGGTGGGAAGGGCATTGTAAATGGCCTGAGCCGTGGGAGTTGCGATACCGACCGCAACGTCTACCTTTTCTTCCTTGAAGAGGGCTGCGATGGAAGCACAGGTGGAAATGTCACCGTTTGCGTTCTCTTCCCTTATGGTGTAGGAAAGATCGGTGGTTGCCAGGTAATCGCTGATACCCTTTGCGATGCTGTCCAGGGCAGGGTGGGTAAGGAGCTTTGAAACTCCGATCTTATATGTGGCCGGACCGGCAGCTTCCTTTGAGCCGGCTGCGAATACGAGTGCTGCAGAGAGTAATAATGTAAGTGTGAGAGCTATAAGTTTTTTCATGTTTTCCTCCGATGTCTGTTACTATAGGAAGAAACGGGATAAATGTAAAGATACTATTTAAAGAAACATTCACTTTTTTCAGTGAATCAATTTCAGGACAGTTTTCACCCTGATTATTACCGTTTTTCGATCTTAATGCTATATTGTGTCCGGAGGAAAGCAAATGTCAAAGGCAAAAACACCAATTACACTGCTCTGCGGATATCTCGGAGCGGGAAAGACAACACTTTTGAATAAAGTCCTGAACAATCAGGAGGGATACAGGGTCGCCGTAATCGTGAATGACATCGGTGAGATCAACGTCGATGCATCCCTCATTGCCAAGGGCGGACACATAACAGACACCAGCGATATAGTTCCCCTCACCAACGGCTGTATCTGCTGTACATTGAAAAGCGAGATGACCGAAGGAATCGAGAAGCTGATTTCCAAAAGACTCTATGACTACATCCTGATCGAGGCCAGCGGAGTCTGCGAGCCCATGCCCATAGCCCAGGAGCTTGAGCTGATCTCAAACGGATATCTGGATAACGTGGTGGGAGTTGTTGACGCATCCCGTCTGGTCGATGAGTTTGCTTCCGGCGAAAAGCTGCTTCATAAGGATGAAATCGGGGAAGAGGATATTGAGAGCCTCCTGATCCAGCAGATCGAGTTCTGCTCTACCCTCGTCATCAACAAAACCGATCTGGTATCCCCGGATGAACTTGAGAAGGTCAGGAAGGTGGTGAATGCCCTCCATCCCGGTGCAAAGGTAATTGAGACAAGTCAGGGCAATGTTCCCGTTGCCGATATCATCAACACCCATTCGTTCGACATGGAAACGGTATTCAACAGTGCAGGGTGGTGCCAGGCCCTCTCAAAGGAAGGAAGCCTGGGCGATGAGGAGGATGAGAACAATCCCGACTTCCATCATGATGAGGAGCATCATCACCACCATGACGAGGAGCATGAGCACCATCATCATGATGAAGATGAGCATGAACACCACGATGAGGATGAACACCATCATCATGAACACGAGCACCATCACCACCATGAGCATAGGCATGAGGGTGAAAGCGAGGATGAGTACGGAATAGGTACCTTCATCTACTACAGGAGAAAGCCCTTTGACCGGAAGAAGCTTTCCGATTTCGTCCCGTCATGGCCTCAGAACATCATCAGATGCAAGGGCGTTGTCTGGTTTTCTGATGAGAATGATATGTCCTACGTGCTTGAAACCTGCGGACGTCAGCTCCTCTGCGGTGCGTACGGCAGATGGCTCGCAACTGCCTCAAAGCGGGAAATAAAGCAGATCATGGAGGAAAATCCACAGTTTGCCGCTGACTGGGATGATAAGGTCGGCGACAGGATGATCAGGTTATGCATCATCGGCCGCAACCTGGATAAGAAGGAAATTGCAGCCATGCTTGATAAGCTGCTTGCCGAATGAGATGAAAAACGGGGCTGGTGAAACAGCCCCGCTTCTGTCATTCGAAATCGAATGCTTCGTCGTCCAGATCCTCGTATTCCGATTCCTCATCCTCATCGTCCTCGTCGAGGATGAAGCCGTCGGAGAACTCGTCCCCGTCGTCATCGCGGAAGTCCTCCTCCCCGTCATCGTCGTAGGAGAGGAAATCGTCACCGTACTCCCTGTCATCGTACGTGTCCTCTTCCTCGTTATACTTTCCCGAGAAATATCTTTCCTCTTCAAGATCAAGATCTTCGTCATCAAATTTCTTTTTCATAGCTGGTCCAATTATCCTTTGTGGAATATATTAAGTCATAAATGCAAATCGTCAAGAAAAAACCGCTACGGGGATGAAAATATGGAGGCAAAATAGTAAGATTGACCCATGATCAGATATATCGCACTCCCGATGGGAGAAGCGGCCGGCGTCAGCCCTGAGATGATAATCAAGGCACTGTCGACCGAAAATCCCGAAGAATACGGCGGTGTCATCGTTGTCGGTGACCTCCGACTTTTCAGAAAGGTATCCAGGGACATAAGGGTACCGCTGGCATTCACGGCCTACGTGTCAAATGATGCTGAGCTGACTGAAAGCCAGAAGGCAGGGGAAAACTGCATATTCTATGATCTTCCCCTCATCGACATGGATGAGTTCAGGTACGGTCAGATAAGTGCCAACACGGGAAGGGCAACGTATGCGGCAACTGCCAAGGCCGTTGAACTCATACAGAATTCCTTTGCCTCAGCCCTCGTGACTCCACCCCTCGATGCCAGGGCCATCAGGATGGCCGGGATGGAGGATTGCAGGTACCTGTCGATGATACCTGAGTTCTGTGCGTCGGGAAGGGGAATAACGATGCTTGACTCCGACGGCGTGAAGATATTCTCCCATACCCACCACATTCCCCTCAGGAAGGCCCTGGAGGAAATCACCTATGAGAAGATTCTTGACACGATCATCCGTGTGGATTCCCTGACAGTCGGATGCAGCGTCTTTGATCATGACAAGCCCCTTGCCATCGCTTCCGTGAATCCCCATCACGCTGACAGTCTCAGCTACGATGAGGAAGAGAGCGAGGTACTCATTCCTGCCATAAAGGCCGCCAGGTCAATCGGAATTGACATAATCGGTCCCGTCAGCGGGGATCATCTCATGCACAGGGCCAAAAAGGGCCTTTACAGGGCAGTAATCACGCTTTTCCACGATCAGGCACACATTGCCGCCATGTCCTTTGACTTCGAGCACACCGTCACCGTTACCTGGGGATGGCCCTTCATCTCCGTGGGTGTCGACAGGGGTGCGATGCTGGAGAGGGCAGGAAAGAACATCATGGAGCCATATAACCTGATTCAGGCACTTTACATCGCCTCAAAATACATAAAAACAGGAGTAAACAGTTGAGAAGAACAACAAAACATGGATTTTTTATTATTGTTGCACTGGTAATGTTCCTTGCCGTAAGCTGTGCAACCGGCGTCACCATCAATTACACTCAGCCTGCAGAGATAAACATGGGAAGCTACAGGAACATAGCCGTTGCATCCACTGTCCCTTATAAGGGACTAGCAAATCCCCCTTTCTTTGTCCGCGCCATTGATGCGGATGCCTTCTGGGATTCCTATGTGACATCATCATACGATTCGTCGATAACCACGAAAGTCGCCTCTTACGCCACGCAGAAGTTCGTTTCAACCCTCGAGAGATCGGGTTTCTTCTCCGTCACAGGCCCTGAAAAGACCGATGCGATGCTGCAGGCAGGTACCTTCGGATACAACTCCTCAGAGGTTCTCAGGAAGAATAACATTGATGCCGTCATCATTCCGAAGATCACGAACCTGAACATCAATGAGTTCATCCAGTCAAAGAAGGTTCAGGAGAAGGACTATGACCATAAGGATAAGAACGGAAATCCGACAGTCGTCACAAAGACCAGGTACTATCTCTATCAGAATGTGTCCATCGACTTCTCATATACCATCATCGATGCCAGGACCAGTCAGGTAGTGGCTGTGAAGAACTTCTCTGCCAGTGATTCCGATTACTGGGAAGTTGACAGATACGGCTTCCTCACGCCCGACGTATACAACATGATAAAGGGCATGATCGACGGCTTCCAGGGATACATCACGAAACAGCTGGTTCCGACCAATGCCAGAAAGAACGTTTCCCTTATGGCCAACAAGCCAAAAATAGACTCCCTGAAGGTGGCCTACGATGCGGCAAAGGAAGGTTACACCTCCCGTGCTGCCGAGCTCTTCCTGAGGGAGTACAGTTCTTCCGGTCACCTCCCGAGCGGATACAATGGCGCGCTTCTCACGGCTGCGGCAGGAGATCTTGAGGGTGCCATAACACTGCTTCAGGAGATGAGCCTGAGATATTCCAGCAGTGACGTTGAGAAGCTTCTTTCAAACCTCATTACGATAAAGAGCAGAAACGATGAGGCCATGAAGCAGCTCAGCGGAGAGGTCACTGCCAATCTCAGTGACACGACAATGGATATTTACCAGGTTGTCATGGGCAACTGATTGAGGCTATTATGAAAAAAATACTTTTCTTCGAAGGCGATGCGGCCGCATTCATTTCCGGCAGGAAGGCTGCACTGCTCAGGTTCAGCGACAATGCGCTCACTCTTTCCGGTGTGCTCGCAAAGGACTTTACCGGAATGGATGCCAGCAGGGGATTCGAACAGCTCAAGCGTTTTGTTTCCTCCGCATCCTTTGAGGTAATCGTGCTGGACGGATTCGCTCCCGCCCTTTCAGTATCAAGCCATAAGGAAGATATAATCATGTGGCTCAATGATCACAGCAGTGAGCCTGATTTCCCGACCCTGCTCATCACAGGGGGCGGCGGAGAGCTGCTTCCGGGACTGAATGCCGAATATTACCTGAAATAATTCAGGTAAAACTTGCTTGTTTTATGACAAAAATGTCCTGAAATAAAAATAATAAGCAGTAAACGAGGGTAAATAGCAATTATTTGCCCTCGTTTTTGATTATCAAAAGTATCTGTGAGGACCATTAAAGCTCATTTCCCCCCGAATTTCATTTTTCCCTTGCAAGAAGAAAAAACACTCAATAAACTTCATGATATGAATCTGATTGACATTCATTCGCACCTTCTGCCGGGTGTTGACGATTCGAAACTTGGAAGGTTTTCCGTTTCAAAGATGATGCGCGCGTATGCATCTGCCGGAATCGGCTGCGTATGCTTCACTCCGCACATCAATGATCCATACGTGAACACAAAGATGGACATGATTGAAAGAACCTTCGAAAAGGTGGCGAAAAAGGCTGAAAAGGAAGGTATAAGGGCTGTCCTCGGGTGTGAACTTTACATCCGTGAGAGTCCTGAACCTCAGAAGATATATCCTCTGCTCGGGAAGTATGTACTCTGTGAGACGAATGTGGATTTTGCTCCGGCGGGTTATCTGGATTCCCTGAGAAGACTTAAGGATAAGGGCTATGAAATCATCATAGCCCACGTGGAAAGATACAACTGGCTATCCGCTGACAGTGAGATGTTCTCCGTCATGACGGGTGAGCTCGGGTGCCTGATTCAGGTCAACGCCAGGGCGGTCGGCAGTGAGCGGGCCCAGTCGTATTGCAGAAAGGGCGCTGTCGATTTCATTGCCAGCGATAACCATGGAAATTTCGATTACCCGGCTCTCCTTCTGGAGAAGATCGTGGGAAACCCGAGGGTATATCAGAAGATGAGCAGATTCGCTCAGAATATTAATTAGGAGGCATCATATGCTGCTGAACATGACTATTGCGAACTTCAAGTCCGTAAAGTCTCCTCAGACCATCAGCTTTGAGGCTCTGAAGGACAACCGTCAGAACCCTGCTAAGGTCATTGAGATTAACGAGAAGCTGAAGGCAATCAAAACCAGTGCGATCATCGGTCCCAACGGTGCCGGAAAGAGCTCCTTCGTCCGTGCCCTTGAGGTATTGAACCGTGTTGTTACCGCGCCTGAAGAAAACGAGAATCCCCTCGCCGGAGCACTGACCGGTACCGTTTTCGCATATGGTGTGGACAAGACCACTCCTGCCGTAATCACGATCGAGGTTCTCCTTGATAAGGGTAAGGGAACCGATGAGGAACCCACGGTGATCGCCATCTACAGGTTTGCCGCAAGCAAGGACAAGATCTTTGAGGAAACCCTCTTCCACAGCTACAACGGCTCCAGAAAGCTGATGTTTGAGAGAAAGTATGACGAGAGCGACAACACCTACTCATACCGCTACGGCAAGATGTACCGCGGAGAGAAGAAGCGTCTTGCTGCCAGGATTCCCGATTCCGCATCATTCCTCGGTTGGGCCGCAAGGAAAGGTGGGGACACCTGTTCCCAGCTCTATTCCTGGTTCACGGACTCACTGCACATCCTCCCAATGGGTGTTTCTGCCGCAACCGAAAGCTACATTGCGAAAATGCTCACTGCCCATCCCTCCTGGAGGGAACAGCTCACGAACTTCTTCTGGGCAATGGATATCACAGACATCCGCCGTGTCGGCGTCCGTGACGACGGTAAGGTAACCTTCACCCACGTCTACATCAACGACAAGAAGGCTGACGGTTATTCCAATCTCTTCACCCTTGAAAGCCTTTCACTGAGACGTCTCACACTGCTTGCAGTGGCATTCTTCGAGTGCTTCACATCCCGCAAGACCCTTGTGATCGATGATTTCGGCATGCTGCTCCACCCGGATGTGCTCTGCCATCTCGTTGAGATTTTCGAAAGCTGCAATAAGGAAAGTCAGATGCTCGTCGTCGACTGCAATCCCTCACTGCTGAAGGAAGGTCTTCTCAGGAAGGATGCCATCTGGTTTGCCGAGAAGAACCATGAGTCAAGCACCACTTATTTCTCCCTTGCCGACTTCAAGGTCAGGAGAGGTAAGACACTTACCCGTGAAAAATATCTCCAGGGTGCTTTCGGAGCCCTGCCGATTACCAGTGAGTTCTACTTCCAGGACAGTGAAAAGGAGGACAGATAATGGCACAGAGAAAAAGAAAATCCACTCCCTCCCTCGGGACCATGCTGATCGTGACCGCCACGGAAGCGGAAGCAGTATTCTTCTCTCAGATGAGAAAGGACTGCAGGTTTTCAAACCTCACCGTTACATTCAGCGGTGCCACCACTCTTAAGGACCACATCAACTTCACTGCAAAGGCAAAGTTCCGGGATCGCTTCGACACTGCCTACGCCCTCTTCGGTTTCGATGACGTTAACACGAACATTGAGGAAGTGAAGCAGGCTGAGGAGCTGTGTGCCTCAAAGAGGATAGGGCTGTGTTACTTCAACCCCTCATTCCATCTCTGGATCTACCTCCATCTGGCAAAGCCCTCTTCCTTCATCGTGTCCTCCCTCCCGATGGAAAAGGCCCTTGCCGATAAGATTCCCGGATACGCCATGAGCGTTGAGTATCTGATGACCAAAGGTCTCAACCTTCACATGACGCTCTTCCCCCGCCATGCGGTTGCGGATCTCAATGCCAGGGCATACAACCTGATCGCAGAGCAGGCCACCGGCTTCAGGGCGACCAACATGCCCCAGCTAAATGCCGAGATAACCCGCATCTGCGGACAGGCCGACATGAGCCACAATACGAAGGTTTTCAAGTAAAACAGGGAGCCTGCCGGAAAGTCCGGCAGGCTTTCACATAATTGAATAAAATTCCCCCTCATGTTAAATTTAAAAAGCCGCATACAGCGGACTCAGATCATCCTTGACAAGGCGGGAAATAAATGTCGGGCGCTCCCATCCATCTTCTACTTACCATAGCTGCATTCGCCATCGTCTGCATGGATCTTGGCCTGTGTATCATATACGGATGGTTTTCAAAGTTTCCCTGGACAAAGATCATGCTCATTTCCATATGCTGCCTCCTGGGCTGCATAGGCATGCAGATGCTCGTGACCTGGTCCGATATGTCCTTTTCTGGCCTGCCCTCACAGGTGTTGCAGATAATCTGGAAATCCCTCTTTATTGCGGATTCCGCCTTCCTTCTGACCTTCATCGCATACTTTACCACCTGGATTATAGCCCATCCCTGGAGAAACCCCTACAAGACTATTTTCTTCATATGCTCCCTTCTGTATTTTACGGTTGGCATTCTTTCCATAATCTGGCCTGAGAATACGATTTATGACATGATAATGTACTTAATCGCCGGTTTCGTACTGATTTTCTGTCTATTCGTGCTGCTTAAGAACCTCAAGGGAATAGAGAACAGGGACGTGAGGCTGGTCAGCAGGGTGATAATAATCGCGGGACTCATCCTGATTCCCGTGTCCCTGATCGGAATCTTCTTCAGGGTAATAAGGACACTCATTGCCCCGATAGCCTCGCTCTGCTTCGGAATAATAGTCCTGGTGTTCCTTTTTCTGGCACTCAGGAGGCACTTTTCCGAGCTTACCGTTCCTGAGAAGAAACCCACGCTCGAGGAATTCTTCGAACGTTATCACATCACTGACAGGGAAGGTGACATCATAAGGGAAATCAAGACGGGAAAGACGGCAAAGGAAATTGCCGCAGATCTTTCCATAAGCGTGAATACGGTCAACAACCACATCGCGAACATCTTTGCAAAGACAGAGGTGCGCAGCCGGATTGACCTGCTTAATCTGATACAGGAGGTATGGTGATGCTCTACAGTGTACCGAACAACTGGTATGACGGCGCATATAAGGATGAAGCCCCGGCAGTCATGGCGGCCAGAAGCTTCAGGATCACGGCGGGACACAGCCGCGCCGTTCTCCTCATTCATGGTTACGGCGGCTATCCCGGTGAGCTGGTGCGTCCTGCCCGCGATCTGGAGGAGGCTGGGTTCGACGTATTCGTTCCGCGCCTTCCCGGAATGGGCACAAGCGGAAAGGACTTTCTGCAATCAACATCCGCAGACTGGGAGAAGGTGGTTTACAACGCACTCGCGGACCTCAATACGGTTTACAGGACAGTAAGCATAGTTGCCCACTCCATGGGAACGCTGCTTGCCCTGCTGGCTGCGGAAAAGTATAAGGTGGACAGAATCGTGCTGGCGGCTCCCGCCTTTTCGATTCCCTCCTTAAGGAAGTGGCAGGTGAAGACCGCATCCCTTTTCAGAAAGGACATTCCCGTCAGGTGGCAGAGCAATCCCAGTTACAGGATGTACTATGAGAATGCCCCTGCCGATGATGAGACTCTCGGAAGGGAGTACTGGTCCCATCTCTATCCCACGCGCCTGGTGGATCTTGAGAATCTCAGGAGACGGGTCATGAAGATCAGGAGCCTTGATGCGGGCGTACTGGTCATTGCGTGCATGGATGACAGGGTGACGGATCCCACCGGGTGCGAGAGCTTCATTGCCGATCATCCGGGAATAAGGACTTCCCTTGTCAGAATCGACGGTGCAACCCACTATGTCTACTATGACATTGACAAGAGTGCAGAGGAACAGGCGGTTCAGGCAACGGTCGATTTCCTGCTATAGGACACCCAGGCCCCGCGCCTTCGTGTTGTATTTTTATATCAAAGATAATATTATTACACATATTTTTAATTAAGGAGCTTTTTACGATGGAAGTTCGTGTTCGCTATGCCCCGTCGCCAACTGGGTTACAGCACATCGGAGGAGTGCGTACGGCGCTCTATAACTATTTCTTCGCACGCTCGAACGGAGGCAAGTTTCTCCTGCGCGTTGAGGATACAGACAGGGAGAGATATACCGAAGAATCACTTCAGGATCTTTATGACACTCTTGCCTGGTTAGGAATCAAATGGGACGAAGGACCTGTCGTCGGCGGTCCCTGCGGTCCATATATCCAGTCGGAAAGACTGGAGCTTTACCAGAAGTACGCCAGAAAGCTGGTTGAGGACGGTAAGGCATATTACTGCTACTGCTCCGCTGAAAGACTTGAGAAGGTCAGACAGGAGCAGGTCGCTTCAAAGAGTCAGTATCAGGGGTATGACAGACACTGTGCCAACCTGACTGCCGAGGAAAGGGCAGAACTTGAGGCACAGGGAATCAAGCCGGTCATCCGTCTCAGGGTTCCCACAACCGGAAAGACCACCTTCCATGATGTTCTTATGGGTGACATCACCAGAAGGAACTGCGATGTCTCACCGGATCCGATCCTTTTAAAGAGTGACGGATTTCCCACATACCATCTGGCCAATGTCATCGATGACCACCTGATGGGCATCACGCACATCATGAGGGCGCAGGAGTGGATTCCTTCCGGACCCCTTCACATCCTGCTTTACGAAGCATTCGGCTGGGAGCCTCCCGTTTACTGCCACCTTCCCATGGTAAAGGGTAAGGACGGACAGAAGCTCTCCAAGAGACACGGCGACACCGCAGTCAGGGATTTCCGCGCTAAGGGCTATCTTCCCGAGGCAATCCTCAACTACGTTACCCTCGTGGGCTGGTCTCTGGACGGTGAGACCGAGTTCTTCACCAGGGAGGAGCTGGAAAAGTGCTTTAAGCTTGAGAACATCCACGTCTCATCCGGTACCTTCGACTACAAGAAGCTTGACTGGTTCAACGGTCATTACATCAGAATGAAGAGCGATGAGGAGATCGTCTCCCTCATCACTCCCTATCTCCAGAAGGCCGGTTACATCAGCGAAGAGGTAAGTGACAGTGAGAAGGCCCTTCTGCTGAAGCTTGCCCCTGCAGTGAAGGAAAGAATGAAGATCCTTTCCGATGCGGTTCCTCTTTCCGCATTCCTCTTTAAGGACGAACCCTGTACCGACAGAAGTCAGTACATTGCAAAGGGCATGACGGAAGAAAGTGCACGGGAAGCCTTCAGAAGAGGTGCCGAAATCGTGCTTGCAAACGAGAAGGCCGGTAAGCCCTTCACCGAAACCGAAAGCGAGATCAAGGCGCTTTCAGAGGAAATGGGTGTGAAGATCAACGGTATCTTCCAGCCAATCAGAGTCGCCATCACGGCATCAACCGTGTCGCTGCCCCTTCATGATTCAATCTCCCTGCTCGGCATCGATGAGACCGAGAGGAGAATAAGAAGGGCAATTGAGTTTTTCTGCCAGGAGGAGAAGTAATATGTCAGAAGAAAAACAGGTAGTAACAATGGATAAGATCATTTCGCTCTGCAGGAGAAGAGGTTTCATCTTCCAGTCCTCAGAGATCTACGGAGGCCTTAACGGCGCATACGACTACGGTCCGCTCGGTGTCGACCTCAAGAACAACATCCGTGACTTCTGGTGGAAGGAAATGACCCAGATGCACGATAACATCGTAGGCCTCGATGCCTCCATCCTCATGCACCCCAGAGTGTGGGAGGCCAGCGGTCACGTTTCCAACTTCTCCGACCCGATGGTTGACTGTAAGGTCTGTAAGTCCCGCTTCCGTGCCGACCAGATCGACCTCAATGCACCCTGTCCCGTCTGCGGCAACAGGGACAGCTTCACCGAGCCCAGGAACTTCAACCTGATGTTCGAGACCCACATCGGAGCAAACAAGGACAGTGCTTCCGTCGTCTACCTCCGCCCGGAAACGGCTCAGGGCATCTACGTCGATTTCAAGAACGTGCTCCAGTCCTCACGCGTGAAGCTTCCCTTCGGCATTGCCCAGGTCGGTAAGTCCTTCAGAAACGAGATCACCACAAAGAACTTCATCTTCCGCTCCTGCGAATTCGAGCAGATGGAGATGCAGTTCTTCTGCAAGCCCGGTACTGAGGATGAGTGGTTCCCGTACTGGAGAGAGCAGAGAATGGAGTTCTACAAGAAGATGGGTATCCACCCCGAGCACCTGAGATGGCACCAGCACGGACCCGATGAACTTGCCTTCTATGCAAAGGATGCATATGACATCCAGTTCCTCTTCCCCATGGGCTGGCAGGAGCTTGAGGGCGTTCACTCCAGAACCAACTACGACCTTACTCAGCATGAGAAGTTCAGCGGCAAGGATCTCACATACCTCGATCCCGAGACGAACGAGAGATACATCCCCTACGTCGTCGAGACATCCGCAGGTCTTACCCGTAACGTTCTCATGGCACTCAGCGATGCATATGATGAGGAAGCAACTCCCGAAGGTGATGTCAGGACAGTGCTTCACTTCCATCCCCAGATCGCACCTGTCAAGGTTGCGGTCCTGCCCCTCGTCAAGAAGGACGGTATCGCCGAGTATGCATCTAAGCTCGAGCACTCCCTCAGGGAGGACTTCGTCACCTTCTATGATCAGTCAGGTGCTGTCGGAAGAAGGTACAGAAGAATGGATGAGATCGGTACTCCGTACTGCATAACCGTTGATTATCAGACCCTTGATGACCACACAGTGACAGTCCGTTTCCGTGACTCCATGAAGCAGGAGAGGGTTGCCGTCGACCAGATCGTACCGTTCATCAGGAACGCTATGAAGAATTACAAGAGAGTATAAAAGTGAATAAAGCCTTACAGACACTCATCGACCGTGAGTTCATCAAGGACTGTACCGACTGGGAAGGTCTTTCAGATCTCATGGATCATGAAGCCGTGACCTTCTATGTCGGAGTCGACCCCACCGGTCCTTCCGTCCACATCGGTCATGTCGTGCCTTTCTTCGCGATGCACCACCTTCAGGCCGCAGGGCATAATCCGATTGCCCTGGTCGGAGGCGGTACAGGCCTTATCGGAGATCCCTCCGGTAAGACTGAGATGAGAAAGATCCTTTCCGAGGAGCAGATCGCATCAAACGCAAAGGCAATTGCCGCCCAGCTCGGCCGCATCGTCGATTTCTCCGAGAACCCCAAACCCGGCTTCGGCAGGGCAGTGCAGATGAACAACGCCGAGTGGCTTGTTGATCTCAACTACATCAGGTTCCTCCGCGAGATCGGATGTCACTTCTCCGTCAACAGGATGCTGACCTTCGAAGGCGTCAAGCAGCGCCTCGAGAGGGGACTGAGCTTCATTGAGTTCAACTACCAGCTTCTTCAGAGCTATGACTACTACATGCTCAACCAGAAGACAGGCTGCCGCCTCCAGATCGGTGGAGCCGATCAGTGGGGCAACATCGTGGCAGGTATCGACCTCATCCACGACATGCAGGGTCCCCAGTGCTACGGTCTTACCTTCAACCTCATCATGAGGGCTGACGGCAAGAAGATGGGTAAGAGTGAGAAGGGTGCAGTCTTCCTTGATAAGAACATGACCAGCGTCTACGACTATTACCAGTACTGGAGAAACACACCGGACCAGGATGTCATCAGGTTCATGAAGATCTTCACCTTCATGTCCCTCGATGAAATTGCCGAGTATGCTGATCCTAAGCGCAACATCAACGAAGCCAAGGCCCGCCTTGCCTTCGAGCAGACAAAGATCATCCACGGCGAGGAAGAGGCAGTTAAGGCAGAAGCTGCCGCCAAGGCCCTCTTCTCCGGAGCAGGCTCTTCCAAGGAGGGCATGCCCACCGTCGAAGCCGCAAAGGCCGATCTTGAAGCAGGTATGGGACTTCTTTCCCTCTTCGTGAAGGCTGGCTTCTGCAAGTCCAACTCAGAAGCACGCACAATCGTCGTTCAGGGCGGAGCCGAGGTCACCGGATCTAAGATTACAGATCCCAGATACACCGTAACCCTTAACGATGTTACCGATGACGGTGACATCATGATAAGGGCCGGAAAGAAGAAGTTCGCGCGCTTTGTCGTGAAATAAGACTGTGAGGCAGGGTGAAGACCCTGCCTTCATTATACCCTGATGTATGAAAAATAATGACTAAAAGTAAAATATACTTGACTAATTGCGAGTGATACTTTATATATTGTCATATCAAATCATAAGGAGTTTATTATGAGCACTTCATATATCATCGGTTTTGCAATTGGCATCGTAATAACACTTATCATGATTCTCGTTGTCATGAAAGTGGCTAAAGGTTTCGGACTTTCCGTTTGCGGAAAATACGATGAGAGACAGGAAGGTGTCAAAAACAAAGGATACAGACTGGCCTTCTACGTGATGATCTTTTATTACATGTGCCTGATGGTGGTATCCATGGCAGAGCTTTCAGTCCCGATGCCGTACCTTATCTTCCTCGGCATTGTGGTATCTGTGCTTTCATATGCGGTTTACTGTATAATCAAAGGCGCATACATCGGATACAACCAGAATATGAAGAAGGTTGTAATCATGCTCACCGCTATCATGATCCTCAACCTGATTCCGGCAGTTATCAACATTGCAGAAGGAACGACAGTTACGGAGCGGTTTTTCAATGTGAACCTGCTCTGCGCCATCATGCTTCTGGTTGTTATAATCGCATCCCTGATTAAGGCCGGGATCGATAAGAGGACGGGTGAAAGAAATTGAAGAATCTTAAACTTAAGGCGGCAAGGGCCATGAAGGATCTTTCCCAGTCGGAGCTTGCCGAAAAGGTTGACGTATCCAGACAGACCATAGTCGCCATAGAGAAGGGTGATTACAATCCGACTATCAATTTATGCATTAAGATATGCAAGGTACTTGGAAAGACACTGGATGAGCTATTCTGGGAAGAGGAGGCGTGAAGCCTCCTCCTGTCATCTTTTAAGAAGAGCCTCCCACTTTTCTTTGGCATTTCTGATTATCTCGTTTTCATCAAGAGTCAACAGCTTTCTTCCCTGCATCAATAGCCTGCCCCTGCAGTAAAGAGTGTCAACTGCTTCCTCGGGCATTGAAAAGACGATTGCGGAGAAGATGTTGTTTAAGGGTGTCATTGACGCATTTGCCGCATTTATGAGTAATATGTCCGCATCCTTTCCTTCCTCGATGGTTCCTATCCTGTCATCCAGGCCCAGTGCCCTGGCACCGTTGACTGTGGCCATCTCAAGGATCTCATAGGGGGTGGTGGATGCAGGCTTCATGGTGGAAATGGTTGCAAGCATGGCGGCAAGTCTCATCTCCTTTACCATGGAAAGATTGTTGTTTGAGGAGGCACCGTCGGTGCCGAGGCATACGTTAATGCCCATTTCCCTGTAGTGCCTGATGTCACAGATACCGGATGCAAGCTTGCAGTTTGATGAGGGATTGTGAACAACGCTCACGCCGTGTTTCCTGAGGATGGTGAGCTCGCTGTCATCAAAATGTACGCCATGGGCTAGGTAGCATGGGGAAGAGAAGATACCCAGCTCATCAAGATATTCCACCGGACGCATTCCATGCTCTGCAATGCAGTCCTCAACTTCCTTTGCAGTCTCTGACAGGTGTGTGTTGACATATCCTCCATGGCTCTTCGCAAATTCTGCTGCTGCCTGATATGTGCTTCCCGTGCATGTGTAGATTGCATGGGGAGCCGCATCGATCCTGATAAGGGGATCATTACCGGCAGCCTCCAGAATTCTGGGATATATTTCCCTGATTCTCCTTTCGCTTTCCTTTTCATCACCGAAGAACGTAAGGCCGAGAACACCCCGGATGCCTGCCTTCTTCACTGCTTCCGCGGTTTTCCACTGGGAGAAGTACATGTCGGCAAAACAGGTTGTGCCGGACTTTATCATCTCGACAAGTCCTGTGAGATTACCGGAATAAATGTCCTCATCGGTGAGCTTGTCCTCGATGGGGAAGATCTCGGAAAGCCACTCCTGAAGATTGCTCTGGCTGTCCTTGTAGTTTCTCATCAGGGTCATTGCCAGGTGAGTGTGGGCATTGACGAAGCCGGGGAGGGCTATGAATCCCGTCATGTCTTTAACCTCATCCGCAGTGAGGTCGGAAGCGGGCCCTGCATAGGCAATTTTCTCGTCCTTTATCAGGATGTCGCCTTTGAAGAAATATTCCTTACGCGTCATGGGAATGACGGTCACGTTTTTAATAAGAGTTGTCATATTGGAATTATAGAGTAAAGTGCGGCAATAAAAAAGACACTCCTCTTCGGAGTGTCATAAGAGCATACAGTTTGTTATTTTGCAACAGTGTTTCTCTTGATCTTCTTGGTCGTGGTCATGTCCATCGGCTTATCGATGATCGTGATCTTCTCGATCTTCTTGTAGATCATGAGGTTTTGGTTGACAGTCTTTACGGTTGCCTCAATGTCAGCCTTTATCTGCTCAGGAGTAAAGCCCTTTGCCTTGTAGTAATCGGGGGAAGGATAGATGACTGCCTCGATGCACTCGCATGGAACGTCCTTCTTCTGCTGGAAGCCCCTTACAAGGATCTGCTCCACATTGGTGTATGTCTGGAATGCATCCTCGATTTCCTCGGGGTAAACGTTCTTGCCGCCTTCGGTGACTATGAGGTTCTTAGCCCTTCCCTTGAGGTAGACATACTTCTCGCTGTCCATGTAACCGAGGTCACCTGTTTTGAGGTATCCGTTCTCATCGAAGAGTGCCTTTGTGTTTTCCTCATCCTTGTAGTAACCGGGTGTGACGTTCGGTCCCTTGACCCTGATTTCACCTACACCGGAGCTGTCCGCATCGGCAATGATGATGTCCATCTGGCCGAGAACGCGGCCGACTGAATCAAGCTTGAAGTGCTTTATGGGGTTGAGGGTTAGAACGGGAGCGGTTTCTGTAAGACCATAGCCCTGGAGGAAGTCAAGACCGAGCTGCTGGTACTGTTTGAATACCTTCGGTGAGAGGGGGCCTGCACCGCAGATGAGGACCTTGGACTTGTCCAGTCCGAGGTTTGAAAGGATCTTCTTATTGAAGAAGCCCTTGAGGGGAGCACAGTGGAAGTACTTCTTGAAGAAGCCGTTGATCCACATCAGGGTGGAAACAAGGGCATAGGTGAGTTTTCCCTGTGCCTTGACCTTGTTCATGATGCCGTTGAGGAGTTTGTTGTACAGAAGGGGAATACCCATGAAGACGGTAACTCCGCCGCGCTTCAGGTCGTTAATCATGAGGGACACGACGATTCCATGTCCGAAGAGACAGCTGGCACCGTGCTTGACGGTCTCAAGAAGGACCGTTGTGCAGCAGTAGGAGTGGTGGAGGGGAAGCAGTGCATAGAGAACATCGGTTTCATCAACGCCCATGCCGTCTGCAACGAGATATGTGTCACTGATGATGTTCCTGTTGGTGAGCATTGCACCCTTTTCATTTCCGGTCGTACCTGAAGTGAAGAGGATGGCTGCAAGATCATTCTCGCTGATCTTCACGTAGTCGATGAGCTTCTCTGCCTTCACGTCCATGACACCCGTAATGCCCTCATGAGAGCCGGTGAGAGTCAGTCTGCCGAGAAGGCCATTGTGCCAGGCATTGTCTGAGGGAATCTTTGAGAAAACCTCTCCATCAGTGATGAGGAAGACTGAATCGGCGAATTCGGCAAGCTTTAGCATTCTCTCAACGGGAAGCTGTGCATCGATGGGAACGACGACTGCACCTGCATAGTTGATGGCAAAGTAGGAAATACCCCACTGGATGCTGTTCTTACCGGTGAGTACAACCTTGTCGCCCTTTTTCACACCCTGCGCGCTGAGGTATGATGCGACGTTCTTAATCCTTTCATGAACGTCCTTATATGTAAGGCAGATTTTTTCCTTCTTCTCAAAAACGGTGAAGCACGGGCGGTCAGCGTATTTTGAGAGTGCAATGTTGAACATCTCGGTGATCGTAGGCCACTCGCCATCAAAGAATTTTCCCTTATAGGGCTGAAGTTCTTTCATTACTTCGCTCATGTTTCAATTCCTCTTTCAGTGATAAAAGTTTACTATCGTCTGCATTTTGACGAATAGGGAATCTTTTGTCAATAAAAAAATAAAGTTATTTATGATAAGGAAAAAGACCTATAGCTAATATTCACTATGCGGATAGTTAACCGTCCGGAAAGAGCTTTTTGTCGTGAATCAGCGCCGTAATGTCGTCATAGATGACATCAGCACCGTGTTTTTCAAGCCCTTCCCGGTCCCTTGAACCGGTAAGAAGCCCCACCGCATAACCGCAGCCTCCGTTATGGGCGAAATCCATGTCGCTGGTGGCATCACCCACCACGCAGACCTCTGAGGGCTTAAGGCCGAAGGTGGCACAGAACTGCCTGACGGCCTCCCCGTTGGGTTTCTTCCTGCAGTTGCTCTCCTTGGTGCGGAGGAACTCGATGTCATCGGTGATTCCCATCATCCTGAAGCAGGAACGGGCACTTGCAGTGGTGTCGTTGGTGACTACCCCGATTCTGATGCCCTTTTCCGAAAGTCTGGCCATAAGCTCCCTGATGGGGGAAAAGTCCATGTTCTCCAGCTGATCCCTTATCATGTCGTCAGGTCTCAGCAGGGCTTTCTGCATGATGGCGTAGAAGGAGAAGGGATTGACGCAGTGCCTCATGCAGAAGCCGAAGAGTCTGCAGAATGCCCTGAAAACCTTATGATGGTTGAAAACTATTCCATCCTTATATATATGGTACTCATTGTCTATGCCTATGATCTCATAGAGCTGTTCGGCAGCCTTCCCGCTGTCCTTTATGTTAAGCGAAATGAGTATGGTCCTTACCGTTGTCTTTATTACCGGTGCCCATACGCTGACGTAGTCGTAGAGCGTGCCGTCCTTATCCAGGATTATCCCTTTTATTGTCCCTTCCATCATTGCTACAGATTACAAAATCTGAAACCTTTATGCTATAGTTGAACAATGTACGGAGTTAAAGAAAGGACCCTTGAATTCGAGGAGTCGATAAGTAAGATGCACCTTCAGTTCGACGGTTATATCTATGATTCCCTCTCATATGCGCTCGATTCCCATCTGGATTATCAGGAGATGGCAGGGGAGGGCCATGCCCAGACCATGCTGATGGGAATGAATCCGGGGCCATACGGAATGGTTCAGACGGGAGTTCCCTTTGGCGACATTCCCACCGTCAGGGACTTTCTTAAGATACGGCCTGTCACAGGGCATCCCGGAAAGGAACATCCGGCCAGGCCTGTCATGGGCTTTTCCTGTAAACGGACTGAGGTCTCAGGTCAGAGAATATGGGGGTTTTTAAGAAGCCTTTATCCGGATCGGGATGAGCTCTTTTCCCATTTCACAATCCAGAACTACTGCCCCCTTGCCTTTCTTGACAGTGGAAGGACGGCACGTAACATCACTCCCGACAGGCTTACCAAACATGATCTTTCCCTCATAACGGCACTCTGTGATGAATATATTAAGGATATTATGATGATCCTGGAGATTCATACCGCCGTGGGGGTGGGGATATTCGCATTTGAAAGACTCACAGAGTGCGCACCGTCAGGAGTACGCATTTTAAGGATGATGCATCCCTCTCCTGCGAATCCACAGGCAAACAGGTGCTTTGTGCCTGAGAGCGAAGCCCTTTTCAGAAGGGAGGGACTATTATGATTATCGAAAAAAAAGCATATGCAAAGGTCAATCTGGGTCTCAGGGTGCTTTCGAAGAGGCCTGATGGCTTTCATCCCCTGAAAACCATATTCCATCTTATAGATCTTCATGATGTCATCACGCTGGATGTGAGTGAAAGTGAAGAGCCTGAAGTGACGGTTAAGGGAAATGAGGATTATCTTCCACCGGGAGGTGTAGATCTCATGGAAAAGGCCGCAAGGCTCTTTTCCTCAGCATCCGGTATTGTTTTCAGGGCTGTAATCACGATTGAAAAGCACATCCCTTCCCAGGCCGGACTCGGAGGCGGCTCAAGTGATGCCTCAGCAGTGCTTACTGCCCTGAATGAGCACTTCGGCTCAGTTCTTTCCCATGAGAAGCTTATGGAGCTGTCCCTGACACTCGGCTCAGACGTGCCCTTCTTCACATCTTCCCATGCTGCCGCATACGGGGAGGGCAGGGGTGAGATACTGCAGAAGGCTGAGCCCTGTGATTATCCATGCATAATAGTAAGGAAGAAGGGGGATGCGGTTTCCACCCGGGAAGCCTTCAGGATCCTTGATGAGAGGGCAAATGTTCCCAATGATGATATCAGCTGGCCCCTTCCGCTCTCATCCTGGAGAGGAGTACTCGTCAACGACTTTGACATCATTCAGGGTATCAGGAGGGAAGATGAATTCAGGACTCTTGCCGCTCAAGCCTCCTACGACTCGACCACCGGTTCCGGCTCATGCCAGATCCTGGTGTTTGAAAATGAGGCTGAAAGGGATGCGGTGATGGCTGAACTATCATCCTACGAGCTTATTCCGACACGTCTCATGTCTTTACACCGCGCCTGAGTTCTGTTATTCTCGATTTATCTCTATGGGAAGTCGCCAAGTGGTTAAGGCTCTGGTTTTTGGTGCCGGCATCGCAGGTTCGAGTCCTGCCTTCCCAGCTTTTCTGAAGGTCCCTTTCGCATAAGGGACTTTTTCTGTCTTGTCCAAATCCTTACGATATTGTATTATAAGCATCCGTGTGCATGCACACGCAAATCCATGGTAATTGGTATTTGCCAATGAGAGTACAAGGAGTAAAGCAATGAGCGAAGAAAAAAGCTTACAGGCACGCCTGAGAACCGAGGATTTCGGTTCTGCCGGTTCACGCCGCCTTATCCGCGCCGGTGAGATTCCTGCAGTCGTTTACGGAAAGCAGGAGCCCATCCACATCGTGATCAACGCAAAAGAGTTCATGATGAAGAAGCATCAGTTCAGTGAATCCACACTTATCTCACTGAATGTCGACGGAACAGAGCACAAGGTTTTCGTCAAGACCTACCAGGAGGATCTCCTCAAGGGTATCGTAAAGCATGTTGACTTCTACGAGGTTACATTCGGTGTTCTCGTAAAGACACGTGTAAGAGTCGAGCTCACAGGTACACCTTACGGCTGTAAGGCAGGTGGTGTCCTCGAGCAGGTCATCCATGAACTCGATATCGAGTGTTTCCCCAGACACCTGCCCAACTCAATTGTGGCTGATGTCACCAACCTCCAGATCAACGAGGGTATCAGGGTCAGCGACCTTGTCATCCCCGCAGAGATCAAGGTCCTTTCCGATCCCAATGCAACTGTCGCTACAGTCAAGGGTATCAAGGATGATACTCCCGCTCCTGAGGCCGCTCCCGCAGCTGATGCTGCAGCAGCAACAACCGCCGCTCCCGCAGCAAAATAATGACTGTCGTGTTCGGACTGGGGAACCCAGGACCTGAATACGGGAAGACAAGACACAACGTCGGAGCTGAAACACTCCAAAGGATGGCAGCGCACTATCAGATAACTCTGAAAAGGCGCTGCTTTTCTTCTTATATGAAGGCTGAGACGGAAAGTGTCAGGCTTGTCTTCCCGCTGACGTTCATGAACAGTTCAGGAAAGGTAGTACCCAAGGTTGTCAGTGAAGGTGATGACGTAATAGTCATATGTGACCAGATGGACCTTCCTCCGGGAAGGATCAGGTTAAGGATGGGAGGTTCCTCCTCTGCGGGCCACAATGGTCTTAAGAGCATGATGGAGTACCTTCCGGACGGATTTGCCAGGATGTATATCGGAGTGGGACGTCCCCAGGAGGGAGTGGCAGTCCCGGACCATGTGCTTTCGCCCTTCTCCGAGAGTGACCGCATCCTCATCGACCGTGCTGAGGAAAAGGCGGCAGACATCCTGATAAGACTTCTTGCCGGTGAGGAAAAGCAGGAACGCCTCATCCAGGAAGCAAACAGCTACAGGGCAGAGTGAAGGATCTCAGGGTAATCATAAGTGAGTTTTTCGAGAAAGAGGGAATAGATGCCTCCGGTGTCTTCCATCTCGCCTTTTCAGGCGGGTCGGACTCCCTCTCACTCCTTCATGCCCTGACGGAAGTGATAAACGGCTCTCTTGATGCGGTATATGTGGATCATGCGCTGAGGGACCGAAAGCTGCTTGATGAGGAAATAGCCCTTAACCGCAGGAACTGTGAGCGCCTTAACGTTCCCCTCCGTATCCATACCCTTGAAGACGGGGAGGTGGAAGCCCTCTGCCGGGAGAAGAAGATAACGACGGAAGCGGCGGCAAGGGAGCTGAGATACCGCCATTTCGATACCCTGGACGGCTATGTGATAACCGCTCACAACCTGGATGACCAGGCTGAGAGCATCTTCATGAGACTTCTTTCCGGTTCCACTTTCCAGTCCCTCTCCGGGATCAGAAGGGTAAGGGGAAAATACTTAAGGCCGCTTCTTTCGGTTTCCAAGGGGGAAATCGAGGAATATGCCCGCCATTACGGTCTCATCTGGAGTCAGGATCATACGAACTCGGAGCTCTTCTGCCTCCGTAACAGGGTGCGTCATCTGGTGATGCCCTATTTGGGCGACGAGGTCAGAAACAGGCTTTCGAGAATTGCTGACAATGTGGCTGCCTTTACAAAGGCTTCGGGAATGTGCCGCCTGAATGAGCATGGCCTTTATGTTTCACTTTCCCGCAAAGAGATTCTCGAAGCAACTGAGATCAGGAGAAGCATCACGTTGCTTACAGTCCTTTCGCGTCACACTGAAAGAAGGGTGAGCAGGGGAGAACTCGCTGAGATAGTGAGGGCCGCTGAGAGGAAAACCACTTACAGCGGACGGGAGTATGTGGTCACCGTGACAATTGATGAAGTCCGGTTCTACCCTCAGAAATACTGGTTCTCGGCAAGGTTCACTTCCTCCTTCCGCTCTGGAGGCTTTGCCGCAGTCAGAAGTGACGCAATGACGGCCCTCTGCCTTAAATGTGATGGCTCCCTGATCATCAGGATGGATGAGGATGGGGATGTGCTGAGGACTAAGGGCGGAACGGTTAAGGTTTCGAAGCTGCTTTCATCCATGGGCGTTCCCTATGCTCCCGTCGTATGCGACAGGGAAAAGCCGGTGGCAGTCTTTGCATCATGTCTTGGCGGCGTCAACCGCATTTCATCCGATCTCATGACATCCGACTGGATGGAAAAGCCCCGCATGGACGTGATTTGGTCTCCGTTAACTTGAATTTCACACCATATATCTTTATATTAGGAGTATTACGTTTTAAGGACACACGATGGACGAAAACAAGGACAATGAAATCAAGGAGGATCCCAGGGATAAAAAGCCCGGGGAAAACGTCAGTAATGGCGCTAAGGATCCTGATAAAGAAAAAGACACCAAAAAGAAAAAAGATAATGTATACGACCAGTACCGCTACTGGGGAAGTGAAGGGGGAGATGACGGTAAGTTCCGCGGCGGCATGAAGAATAAGCTCACACTCTTCGTCTTCATTGCGCTCATCCTCAGCTTCGGATTCCTCTTCTTCAATGAAGGAAGGGCGGCAAAGCCTCAGGAGGTTTCATATTCAGCCTTCATAGGCGCCGTTAAGAGCGGAAGCGTGGTCAGGGCAGACATCAGGGATGAGGCCCAGGTCACTTTCACGACCCTGAACGGGACTTCCGCCGTATGCAGGATTCCCTACTACGATTCGTCACTGCTTCCACTGCTCGAGGAAAACAATGTGGAGATAGTGGGCTCTGTACAGGGTGTGTCGTTCCTTTACATCTTCCTCCAGCTCTTCCCCTGGCTCATATTCGCGGTGATCATGTTCAACCTCTACCGCCAGACAGGTGCGGCAGGCGGAACGAGGATGATGGGACAGCTGGGAAAGAGCCATGCCCACCAGTACTCAGACAAGGATAAGAAGGTTACCTTTGCCGACGTTGCAGGACAGAAGGAAAGCAAATACGAGCTTCAGGAAGTCGTTGATTTCCTCAAGAACCCTGAAAGATTCGTTAAAATCGGAGCCAGGATTCCCAAGGGTGTCCTCCTTGTGGGACCTCCGGGAACAGGTAAGACCCTGCTTGCCCGCGCCGTTGCGGGTGAGGCGGGCGTCAACTTCTTCCACACCTCCGGTTCGGACTTCGTTGAGATGTTCGTCGGTATGGGTGCTGCCCGTGTCCGTGATCTCTTCGAGACCGGAAGGAAGAACGCTCCCTGTATTCTCTTCATTGATGAGCTTGATGCGGTGGGCCGCTCCAGAGGAAGCGGACTTGGCGGCGGTCACGATGAAAGGGAGCAGACTCTCAACCAGATTCTCGTTGAGATGGACGGCTTCTCCTCCGACCCCGGCGTCATCGTAATAGCTGCGACCAACCGCCCTGATGTTCTCGATCCGGCACTGCTTCGTCCGGGACGCTTCGACAGGCAGGTCGTCGTCGATCTTCCTGACGTCCAGGAAAGACTTGACATCCTCCGCATCCATGCGAAGAAGGTTAAAAGCGGTGATGACATCGATCTTGAGAGGATTGCAAAGGCAACACCCGGCTCCTCCGGTGCCGACCTGGCCAACCTGGTCAATGAAGCGGCGCTCTTTGCCGCCCGCGACAAAAGGGAGACCGTCTCAATGGCCGATTACGAGAAGGCCAGGGATAAGATCATTCTCGGTGTCGCCCGTGAAAGCCGTTTCATGACCGCGGATGAAAAGAAGGCCACTGCATACCATGAGGCAGGTCACACGCTGCTGCACTACTATCTCAAGTACACCGACCCCCTCCACAAGGTCACGATCATACCCCACGGAAGGGCACTGGGTCTTACGATAAGCCTTCCCGAGAAGGATCAGTACACCCTGAAAAAGGGTTATCTCATGGACCGCATCGTGATATGCATGGGCGGCTATGTGGCTGAGGACATCGTTTACGGCGAGACCACAACCGGAACCAGCAACGATATCAAGCAGGCAACGGACCTTGCCCACCGCATGGTAACCGAGTGGGGCATGAGCGACCTTGGCTTCATTTCACTTGCCAGTGAAGGGGAACCCCTCTTCCTGGGCCGTGAGATAACGCAGAAGAAGGATTTCTCCGACAGGACCGCAACCCGCATTGATGAGGAAGTCCAGAAGATCCTCGCATCGTGCATGGCCACCTGCCGTGACATACTGACCACCCACCGTGACCAGCTTGACAGGCTGACCGATGAGCTCTGTGAGAAGGAAACCCTCGACGACAGCGAGATCAGGGAGCTTCTCGGCTTTGAGCCCCTCGTAAGCAACAGCGGACTTGTATGAAACATGGTCCCTTCGGGGACCGAAATTCTTGATTTAGGGAGTACACCACATCCTGATGGATATAAGACATAAACGCAATTTCTGCATCATCGCTCACATCGACCATGGCAAGAGCACCCTTGCTGACCGTTTCATCGAAAAGGCAAGGCTCGTCACTACCCGCGGTCCCATGGGTACCCAGCTTCTCGATAACATGGACATCGAGAAGGAGAGGGGCATCACCATCAAGAGTCAGGCAGTCACAATTCCCTATACCGCTGCCGACGGAGAGGAGTATGAGCTCAATCTCGTTGACACTCCGGGACACGTGGACTTCACCTATGAGGTCAGCCGTGCCATCAGCTCCTGTGAGGGTGCCCTGCTTCTGATCGATGCCTCCCAGGGTGTTGAGGCCCAGACCCTGGCAAACCTCTATCTTGCAATGGAGCACAATCTGGAGGTCATCCCCGTCATCAACAAGATAGACCTTCCCAGTGCCGACATCCCCTCATGCCTGAAGCAGATCGACCATGATCTCGGTCTCGATCCAGACATGACTTGCTTTGTTTCTGCAAAGACCGGTGAAGGCGTGGACAATCTTTTCGAGGCAATCGTAAACTACATTCCCTCTCCCGAGGGAAAGGATGAGGATCCCCTGAAGGCACTCATCTTCGACAGTCACTACGATCCCTACAGGGGCGTCATCGTTCACTGCAGGGTCTTTTCCGGAAATCTCAGAACCGGTGATGAGATCAGGTTCATGCACTCCGATGCCGTCTACAAGGTTGAGGACTGCGGTATCTTCCAGCTCCAGCTCATTACCAAAGGCGTTCTGTCAGCAGGTGACGTTGGATACTTCATCGCCGGAATCAAGACGATCAGCGACATCCGTGTCGGTGATACAGTGACCTCGATGAAAAATCCCGCTGCAGAGCCTCTTGAAGGCTTCAAGGAGGTCAAGCCCGTCGTCTTCTCATCCATCTACCCGGTGGACAGTAACGATTACGAGGAGCTCCAGGAAGCCATAGAGCGCCTCAAGCTCAATGATGCCTCCCTTGTGTATGAGAAGGATAACTCAGCCGCCCTTGGTTTCGGTTTCCGCTGCGGATTTCTCGGAATGCTTCACCTTGAGGTAATTCAGGAGAGGATAGAGAGGGAATTCGATCTCTCGATCGTATTCACATCCCCTTCGGTAAGGTACATCGTCCACATGAAGAACGGTGAGACCCTCTACATCGATAATCCGCTTGAATACCCCGAGGTAATGAGAATAGAGTATGCGGAGGAGCCATACATCCAGGCCAACATCATCACCCCGACGCAGTATGTCGGCCCAATCATAAGTCTCTGCCTTGAGAAGAGAGGAATTCAGAGTGCCATGAACTACCTGGATGAGAAGAGGGTGGAGCTCGTCTACGAGATGCCCCTTGCCGAGGTGCTCTTCGATTTCTACGACAGGCTCAAGAGCATTTCCAGAGGATATGCTTCGTTTGACTACGAGGTTATCGGACATAAGAAGACCGATCTGGTCCGCCTCGACATCCTCGTCAACGGAGAGCCGGTCGATGCCCTGTCCCAGCTGGTCTTCAAGGACAATGCCCAGGCCCGCGGAAGACAGGTATGTGAGAGACTCAAGGATGAGATTCCCCGTCAGCAGTTCAAGATAGCAATCCAGGGTGCCATCGGAGGCAACATAATATCCCGTGAGACGATTTCCGCCTACAGGAAGGACGTAACGGCCAAGTGTTACGGCGGTGATATCTCAAGAAAGAGAAAGCTGCTTGAAAAGCAGAAGGAAGGTAAGAAGAGGATGAAGATGGTCGGTAACGTCGAAATTCCCCAGCAGGCCTTCCTGGCCGTCCTCAAGACCAACGAGGAGAAGAACTGATGAAAAAAGTGAGCTTCGAGCTCACTTTTTTTCGCCTTTTACTCAGATGTCTTTCTGCAGGGAATTAATTCCGCTGTTAGCTCCAGAGAGGTAGATGCTGTCGGAGGAGTGGAGCACTGTCGAAGGCGTGATCACACCGGAGGCCTTGCCCTCATGGACGACGGCGATAAGGTTGAGACCGTACTTCTGTCTGATGCCGGTCTCCGCAACGGTCTTACCATCAAAGATTGAGGGAACCCTGATCTGTATGATCGAGAAATCATCGGAAAGGGGAAGTATGTCCTCGGTCATCGAGCTCGTCACCGCATGGGCGATACGCTTTGCGATATCGATTTCAGGGAAGACTATCTCTGCTCCGATCTTTTCAAGAATCTTGGCGTGGTCATCGCTGTTAGCCTTGCATATCACCCGCTTCACCCCGATTTCCTTGGCATTGAGGGCTGCCAGAATGCTGCCTTCAATATCCTTTCCGATGCCGATAACGACTGCATCGCAGTCGGAGAGCCCGCACTCGGTAAGGGAGGCGCGGCTGATACTGTTCACGATGAAGACGTCGGCGCCTTCATGGCTTATTCTTTCGAGAACTTCGGGATCCCGGTCGATCGCAATTACGTTCTGTCCCATTTCAAGCAGCGTGACGGCGACGGAGTAACCGAAGCGTCCGAGCCCGATGACTGCATAATTCTGTTTCTTTCTCATCCTACGATTATCTTTCCTTCGATATATTTTATGTGCTTTTCATCGACTGTGAAACAGCTCAGGATCGTGAGTATCCCGACACGTCCCACATACATGAGGATTATTATGATGTATTTGCTCAGCGTGTTCAGTTCTCCCGTCACGTTCTGTGAAAGACCAACGGTGGCAAGGGCTGAGGTAACTTCGTAAAAGAGCGCTGAAAGCGGTATGTCAGGCTCCGTAACAGAAAGGATGAAGGTACCTGCAAAAACCACCAGCGTTGCTATCACGATGATGTAGAGGGCCCTGGTCACTGTCTGACTGCTTATCGAGCGGCGGAAGGTCACGAAGTCCTTGCCCGAGAGCAGGGAGTAGGTTGCTCCGAGGGCGGCAAAGAGCGTAGTCGTCTTGATACCGCCGCCTGTAGAACAGGGGGATGCTCCTATGAACATGAGTATTATCGTCATCAGGAAGGCCGCGGGAGTAAGGGTGCTCTGGTCAAAGGTAGTGAAGCCTGCAGTCCTCGTTGTGACGGCCTGGAAGAAGGCTTCCAGAGGGTTCATTCCCTGGAGGAAAATGAATCCGGCGGTTCCTGTCGCAAGAAGGAGCAACGTCATGAGTATTACCACCTTTGTGTGGACGCTGAGCTTCTTCCTTCCCTTTCCCGGTACGATGATTTCCCTCAGGACCAGAAAGCCGACACCGCCCGTTATGATGAGAAGGGCGACGGGAATGAGGACCGCTGCGGAGTCAGCGTATCCTATCAGGGAGTTCCCGAAGAGATCAAAACCGGCATTGTTGAAGGCAGATACGGAAGTGAAGAGGGCTATGAAAACACCCTCGCTGCCATGATCCCGGACGAACGGTATGGATAAAAGTATTGTGCCCACGCCCTCCGAAATGAATGTGAGCAGCAGCACGAACCTGATTACCCTGCTGACCTTCATCCTGTTGTCCATTCCGAATGATTCCCTGAGAAGTGCCTTGTTCCTGAATGAAAGACTTCCGTTTGCAGCCGTGATGACGACAACCAGGAGAAGGGCGTAGCCCAGTCCTCCGATCTGGAAGAGTGTCATGAGCACACCCTGTCCGAAGAGAGTCAGGGAGGTGGATACATCAATCGGGGAGAGGCCCGTCACGCAGACGGCAGAGGTCGCAACAAAGAAGGCATCGGTAATTGAGATTCCTGAGGTTGTGGAAACAGGGAGAAGCAGCAGCGCGGTTCCTGTCAGTATTATTGAAAGAAAGCCGGTGGTCAGAAGTACTGACGGAGGTGTCTTTCTGATTTTTCTTCTAAAGCTCTTCAGACCCATGTGATTCATTATAGCTTTTTTCGCATTAATTGTAAGGTATGGGTTGCGTCATCGGAAAAAGAAGATAAAATATCCTCTGAGAGGTCTGTTATGAGCATTCAAAGAAAGCCGTTCGGGATTCTTCCCGGAATCGGTGAAATCGAGAAGATAACTATAAGGGAAGGAAGAAGCGAAGTGAGCGTCCTCACGCTCGGAGCCTCCCTCAACTCCTTCAGGTATACCCTTAAGGACAACAGCGTCCGTGAGATCGTTTCCGGCAGTGAGAGCGTTGAAAGCTATGTGGATGATTCCACCTACAAGGGACAGGTGGTTGCTCCCTTTGCAAACCGCATCAGGGACGCTGTCTTCACCCTGAACGGAGAGCGCTTCATCCTGGATAGGAACAACGGGAAGAATAACCTTCACAGCGGAAGCGCCAATACCGGATATAAGCTCTGGAACGTGCTTTTCGAGTGTGATAACGGGGTTGTGCTCAATACCTCGACAGTGGACGGTGAGGGCGGATGGCCCGGCAATACAGGAGTCACCGTATCCTACATGCTTAAGGATGACACCCTGACCATCACCTACACAATGAAGAGCGACCGGACGTGTGTCGTGAATCCCACGAACCATGCCTATTTCAACCTGAACGGGTGTGGTACCGACTGCAGGAAGCAGTCAATAATGATCAATGCGGATAAGTACATCAGAACTGATGAGGCCCTGATCCCCGTTTCCGAGGACAGCGTGGACTCTGACTATGATTTCCGCATTTCCCGGGTGATAGGAGAGCGCAGGGATGGTAAGTACGATACCTGTTACGTCCTTAATTCATCAACTGCAGCCGTTCTGTCCGGTGATGATCTGACGATGACCGTCACGACTGACAGACCGTGCATGCAGCTCTATACCGGTGAGTTCTTCCAGTCACGCATGAACAGGGAAGGGGGAGAGCCCTTCACAGCCCTGGCCCTGGAAACGAGCTCCCGGATCGATCCCATGAACAATGGAAGGACAGATGAGGTGCTGCTTGAAAAGGATGAAGTCTTCCGTACTGTCACTTCATACAGCGTGAAGGAGAAGGCGTGATGAATGTGAAGCTCATCGGGATCACGGGTGGTTCGGGATCGGGAAAGAGTACGGTCGTTAAGAAGATCTCAGAAGCCCATCACGACAGTGTGTGCATAGCCCAGGACAACTATTACAGAAGTGCCTCTTATGTGAACAATGACAACATAACGGCCTTTAACTTCGATCATCCCGATGCCTTTGACATGGATCTCATGGTCGAAAATCTCAATGACCTGAAAAACGGTAAGGCAATTGACATGCCCCTCTACGACTTCGTCAACCACAGAAGGCGGGATGAGACATGCCACATAGAGCCCAAGACGATCATCATTGTTGACGGCCTTATGGTGCTCTATGACAGGAGGATAAGGGATCTGCTGGATCTCAAGCTCTATGTGGACACACCCTCCGACATCCGATTCGTCAGAAGACTCCAGCGGGACATCAGGGAGCGTGGGCGCACGGTGGACAGCGTGGTAGAGCAGTACATCAACGTCGTCCGTCCGGGTCACTTCAACTTCATCGAGCCGTGCAAGGAATATGCCGACCTGATAATCCCGGAGGGCGGATACAATGAGCATGCGCTGGATGTCATCATCAAGTACATTCAGACGGTTGCAAACCAGCTTTAAGCCTTCTGTTTTCTGAAGATCACGTAATCACGTCTGATGTTTTCAAACGAAAAGCTTTCCGGAACCTCGTCGGGACCTCCGAGAAAGCTTTTCCTGCATCTGAGGATGCGGGCGGTTCCGAGTATGGTGCCTCTCATGATCCCGTGTTTTTTCACCGCCTTCATGAAATACTCGGAGCAGGTGGGAGTGTACCGGCACTTGCCCGGTCCCATCATGGGAGAAAGGAAGTATCTGTAAAAATATACGGGTATGAGGAAAATCTCTCTGAGCAGCTTCATCTGAAGGGAATCGTACCTCCATTATTCTTTTCTTGCAACAGTGGAGGATGGCAGGTATCATCATTAAGTATGAGTCTCATAAAGGAGCTTGCAGACGCGCTCGGTGGAAAAAGCGTCTGCGTCATATCGATTACCGGAGCGGGCGGAAAGACCACGGCCCTGAGCTGTCTTGCACGGGAATATGCAAAAAGGAATCTCTCCGTTCTGATCACGACTACCACGAAGTTTCAGGGGCCGAAGCAGTTTGACTATGGTCTCAATCATGCCTTCACTGAGGAAAGCGACGTTCTGCTCCATGAACCGGTTAAGGGTGAGATTGTCTATTTCGCATCAAAAAGCGTCCTGGACATGAAAAAATATGTAGCTCCCAGGCCGGAGATCCTCTCCCTCCTCATTCCCCGCTACGATGTAACGGTCATAGAGGCGGATGGTGCCAGGACCCTTCCATTGAAGCTCCACACCGAACGGGATCCCGTAATAATTCCCGAAACCACGGCAACCCTTGCCGTGATGGGAGCATCGGCTTACCTGGACAGGGCTGACAATAATTGCTTCGGCTTTGAGGGTGATGGAATAGCCGATATCGCCTTTTATCAGAGTCTCATTGATAATCCGGAGGGCGTGCTGAAGAGGGCAAAAGGGAAGAAGCTCATCCTGATAAACCAGTGTGACAGTGTAAGTGATGTATCCGTGTTTGACGCCCTGAGATCTCCATGCCCGATAGTGAAGGGCTCGCTTCAGAAGGATCTTGTCTATGTTTGAGCTGCTTTCAGAGGCTGAGAGACTTAATCTGGCGGCCGCCCTCGTCACGATAACGGGAACAAAGGGATCGGTACCCCGGAAGAGCGGCCGTATGGCAGTCCTTGGGGACGGAAGGACAGCTGGCACGGTCGGAGGCGGGATTTGTGAGCGCCGCGCAGTGGAGGAAGCACTGCTGTCGCTTGAGGAAAACAGTGGCAGGATGTTCACCGTAACCCTGCCCAAAGGAGAATGCACGATGATTTCAGATGTGGTGATACCTGACAGGAAGCTTTATGTTATCGGATTCGGCCATGTGGGAGAGGCTGTAGCCAGGCTCATGCACTCATGCGGATACACTATCCACGTCTTTGACCGGAATGAAGTCAGCTGTCCCTACGCAGCCTCCGTCACCCACGCTCCCACCTGGAGCGAGGCGCTTTCAGGCGCAGCGGCGGACAGTCATACCGCAGTCATCGTGACCGTACATGACAAGAGTGAGATCCTCTCCTCCTTTGACTATGAAAAGGCTTTCTATGTGGGACTTCTCTCCTCAAGGGCCGGATCATCCATGACCGGCGCAAACTGCTACAGTCCCATGGGCCTTGATATAGGGGCCGAGACACCGAAAGAGATCGCGGTCAGCGTTGCTGCCGAGATAATGAAGGCTGCCAGCGGCAGGAGCGGGAAAAGCATATCCAGGGATATCAGAAGGTGCGTTCTTGTCAGAGGCTCCGGAGATCTTGCCACTGCGGTCATGATAAGGCTTCACAATGCCGGATACAATGTAATCGGGGCTGAGCTTGCCGCACCGACCCAGATCAGGCGCAATGTCAGTTTTGCCGAAGCGATGTATGAGGGTGAGCATACCGTAAGCGGCGTGACGGCAAGGAAGATAACATCACCCGGGGAGAGGTTCGAATTATGGAAGAACGGCATCATCCCCGTGATCGCGGATGAGAAGCTTGAGTTCCTTTCTGAGCTTTCCCCTGCCGTAGTGATCGATGCGATAATTGCCAAGAGGAATCTGGGAACACGGATTGACATGGCACCCCTCGTGATTGCCCTGGGACCGGGCTTCACTGCCGGTAAGGACTGTCATGCCGTGATTGAGACGATGAGAGGGCACTCCCTCGGTGCGATAATCAGGGACGGAAGTGCCCAGGCGAACACGGGAATTCCCGGCCTCATCATGGGGTATGGAAAGGAAAGGGTGGTGAGAAGTCCTTCCGCAGGGTGCTTCAGAGGGGTGAAAACCTTCGGCGACATAGTTAAAAAAGGCGATGTCATTGCCTTTGTCGGTGATGTTCCAGTGGAGGCAACCATCGACGGCATGGTCAGGGGCATGCTCAGAAGCGGGCTGGAGGTTACTCCCGGCTTCAAGATCGCCGACATCGATCCCCGCGGGGAGGGGGTGAAATACGATGAGCCCAGTGACAAGGCCCGCTCCATTGCAGGCAGCGTGCTTGAGTGCGTGGATGCGTTCTTCAACTCGTGAAATATTGTTAAAAGCGGTGAAATGGAATATCCTTTTCCTGTTATGAACACACAGGAACGGATCAGAAACGTAAGAAAGAGCGCACTTGCACTCTCTCTCATGAGCGATAGTGAAAGAAATGCCATTTTAAAGCGCATTGCGGATGCCATCAGCTCATCCGCTGACAGGCTGAAGAGCGCTAATGAGGAAGACCTCAGAGCCGCGGCGGAGAAGAATACCGCACCGGCACTGGTGCATCGTCTCGTCTTCGATGATCAGAAGATCGAAGCATCGGTCAGATCCCTGATATCCGTTATGGAGCTTCCATGCCCGATCGGAAAGGTACTGACACGGCGGGAGCTGGACGAGGAGCTGATACTTGAGAAGGTTACCTATCCCCTTGGTGTCATCGGAATGGTCTTCGAGGCCCGTCCCGATGCCATGATTCAGATAATCTCACTGGCAGTGAAGAGCGGTAACGGAATCATCCTGAAGGGCGGAAGCGAGGCAATCAATACCAACCGCATGATCAGGACCGTCATCCACGAGGCTCTGGGGAATGATGATTACATCCTCCTTCTGGAAAGCCACGGTGATGTGGATGAGATGCTTAAGATGGAGAAGGACATCGACCTTCTCATCCCCAGGGGCTCTAATAAGTTCGTGCGTTACTGCATGGAGCACACCAACATCCCCGTGATGGGACATGCCGACGGTATATGCTCGATCTACGTCTCCGACAAGGCTGATCAGGCACTGGCCGTCAGTGTCATCACGGACAGCAAGATTCAGTATCCTGCCGCATGCAATGCGGTGGAAACCATTCTCGTGAACAGGAAAATCGCAGGGAAATTCCTTCCTAAGCTGAAGAAGACCCTTGAGGACAACGGTGTCATCATCCATGGTGATGAGCCCGTCAGGGCCATCATTGACTGCGTCCCCGCAGAGGAGGGTGAGTATGACAGGGAGTACCTTGCAAAGGAACTTAACATCAGGATCGTTGACTCCCTTGAAGGGGCCCTGGGCCATATCAGCGAGCACTCCTCGCATCATACTGATTGCATAATCACGGAGGATGAGGAGGAAAAGCACGTATTCTTCCGCTCGGTTGACTCAGCTGACGTGTTTGCAAACTGCTCAACCCGCTTTGCCGACGGTTTCAGGTTCGGACTCGGGGCCGAGGTGGGTATTTCCACCGGAAAGCTCCATGCCAGAGGACCTGTCGGTCTTGAAGGGCTGACGACATATAAGTATCAGCTCTCAGGAAAGGGACAGCTTGTGAAAACATATTCAGGTGCGGGGGCAAAACCCTTCACCCACAGGGAGCTGGAGATATGAGGGATTTTTCATCCTTCCGCCGGGTGGTCGTAAAGGTCGGTACGAACCTTCTTTCCACTGAGGACGGAATAGACAATGCCAGGATAGATGATCTCTGTGCCCAGATCGCCGATCTGAGGGACAAGGGGTATCAGGTGCTTCTCGTCACCTCCGGAGCCATCGGACTCGGTGCCAAGGAGATTAAGCACAGGAACAGGGTCGTTCACATCCCGATGCGCCAGGCGTGTGCCGCCATCGGTCAGCCGATACTGATGGAGCACTACAGGGAGGCCTTCAGAAAGCACTCCATCATCTGCTCCCAGGTACTGCTTACGAGAAATGACCTCAACAACAGAAAGACTTACAACAACCTGAGAAGCAGTGTTTCCACCCTGCTTGCCCTGGGTATTGTTCCGATTTTCAATGAAAACGACGTCATCAGCACTGCTGAAATCGGATCCGCATTCGGTGACAATGACCGCATGAGCGCGATGGTCGCATCAAAAATCGATGCCGATCTTCTCATCCTTCTGACGGATATCGATGGTCTCTACACCGGAAACCCCAAAACGGATCCCGATGCGGTACTGCTTAAGGAAATCGAGAAGATCGACTCCAAAGTCATGGGGTATGCCAAGGGTGCGGGCTCTACATTCTCGACGGGCGGCATGAAGACGAAGCTTTTGGCCGCCCAGATCGCATCCCTTGCTTACTGCGGAACCTGCATTGCCTCCGGATATGAGAAAAACATCCTGTCCCGCATCATGGCAGGTGAGGATGTGGGCAGCTACATCCATCCCGGAAGGAAGCTCAATCAGAGGGAGAGGTGGATAATAAACAACTCCCACGTAGGTGCCATCAGGGTGGATGACGGTGCGAAAGCGGCACTTTTTGCCCATCGCAGTCTGTTACCTTCCGGCATCGTGGGTGTTGAAGGTGTATGGGATGTCGGTGATGTGGTCGCCGTATGCGACAAAGACGGAGTCATCTTCGCAAAGGCAGTGCCCTACTATGACAGCACGTCAACCGCATTGCTGATGGGACACCGCTCACAGGACATAGGTTCCATACTCGGAGAAGGAAAAAAGGATTGTATCTTCAGACCTGAAGATCTGGTATTTACGGGCGATGCAGAGTCACTATAAGACAGTAATCAGAAAGCAGGATATCGGAATGCGCATCTCGGCGCTCTACAGACAGCAGCAGCTGTCGATAGGAATTCTGGATGCGGCAGGACCTGACGAGCTTAAGGAAACGCTTGACTGGTATATGGCCAATATGAACTGTGCCCTCCACGTCGTTACGCTGGAGGACCGGCTCGAGGAGTATGGCCTTGCGGAGCTGTATCCCGATGTAACGTTCATCTGCTTCCGTTCGCTTGTGACCATCGGCGAGCAGATCAATGCCTTTGCCGATGAGTGCTACGCCACTTATTTCCTCGTCGTCCGCTCCGATCAGCAGGTAATCGGATTTTCGGGAGCCGAACTCATTGCGCTGATGGGCGACAGGAGACACCCTGCATGCATAACCCCGATCATGCTGAACTGCGAGATGGAACTGCTTCCCACGATACGCACACCCTATATAAAGGGACGGGAAATCTCACCCATGTCCTTTGAGCCTCCCGTCGAACCCGGTAAGGTCACGACGAACCTCTATCCGGTGATGGCCCTCGGACTCTATGACAGGGCACTGTTCCAGCGCCTCAGGGGATATGATGAGGAAATCCTAGGGGAGTACTATCAGATGCTTGATTTCGGAATCAGGGTGCACCTCTTCGGATACACGATCCTGACCAGCTCCGACTTTGCCGTCCGGTTCCCTGCAAAGCACTCCCTCATCGAGGACAGATCATCATGCGAGGGTATGAACAGGTGCTACACAAGGGCACTTTCCATCCATCGCATTGCGGGAAAGAACATCGTGGAAAAGTGGAAGCCCTATGTGGATAAAAAGCTGCTGAGGGAAGAAGTGAAGAGCAAGCAGATAATACTTCAGAAAACCGATTTCTTCACACTGGTAAAGGAATGGGGCAGTGAAGAAGCTTAGTATCCTCGCCTTGCTGCTGTTCCTCCTTCTGCCCCTTCAGGCAAATCCCTTCAGGGGGGAAGTTTCCCTTGTCATCATCGATGCAGGTCACGGCGGGAAGGATCCCGGTGCCCTTGGAGGGGATGTCAGGGAAAAGGATATTGTGCTTGCCGTCGCAAAGGAACTTGAAAACCAGCTCAGGGGGGATGTGGATGTCATCCTTACCCGGGATGATGACACATTCCTGGAGCTTCAGGAGCGCTCAGATACGGCAAACAGCCAGTCATTCGATCTGTCCGGATATCCTATCTTCATCTCCCTTCATGTGAATGCGGCGGAAAATCCTTCCGCTTCCGGCTTTGAGATATTCATAAAACAGAAGGTGAGGAAGCTTGCCCTCCTGTCCCCTGCCACCTCAGCTTCCCTTATTTCAAAGTATTCATCGTATACCAATTCCCAGGTGAATGATTACATCAATACGGTTAGCTCTTACCTTGCGGCGAAGCTTGAAGTTTCCATTTCAAAGTCATTTCCCCTCATGAAGGACAGGGGAGTGAAGGAGGGTGACCTCTGGGTCCTGAATCAGACCTTCATGCCGGCCTGTCTCATAGAGCTTGGATTCATAACCAATGACGATGAGCGGGAAAAACTCACCGATCCGGCGTGGCAGAAAAAAATGGCAACCGCAATAGCGGCTGCCGTGAAAGCTCTTTAGTTAGTTCCGTACTCTTCCCTGAGTTCCTTTATCAGGCGGAGCTTCAGGTCCTTGAGATTCTGTGAGAGGGACACCTTGTAAATATGGGGGTTGATCTGTCTCTTGTAGCTCTTGTGGAAGGCCAGAAGTGATTCCTGGACGAAGCTCTGGATCTCCCTGAGGTCCCGTTTTTCACCGACTCTCTTTCCATCCTTCATCTTAAGCTTCAGCAGAGGTCTGATCTCACCATAGGTTCCGTTCTTCATGACGAAGTAATCTGCCATGCTGAAGGGATGGTAGAAGGTGTAGTTTTTGCCCTGAACGATCTCTTCATCCTCAAGGGCGATGAGATCTGCAAGGGCGGAGCCGTCGGGAGAGAAGAACCTGTAAACCTGCTTGATGCCGGGATTAGTGGTCTTCTCATAGCTGTTACTCATCTTCATGGTCGGCTCGAAGACTCCGTCATGCTCCTTTGCGGCAAGCTTGTAGACACCGTTCAGGCTTGACTGGTTTCCGCCGGTGACCAGATGGGTTCCGATGCCCCAGGAGTCGATGGGTACACCGTCATCTACGAGGGTTTTGATGATTTCCTCGGTAAGGTCATTGGAGACACAGATTGTTGCATCCTCAAGTCCGGCCTTGTCGAGGCGTTCCCTGATCACGCGGGGCAGGTATGAAAGGTCACCTGAGTCGATCCTGACACCGATCTTCAGGCCCTTTGCCTTCTGCTCAAGACCGATTTTGATCGCGGCATCAATTCCGCTTCCCAGCGTGTCGTAGGTGTCAATCAGAAGTATCGCATTGTCCGGATAGATCGATGCGAACTCCCTGAAAGCCTCTTCCTCGCTGTCAAAGCTCATGATCCAGGAGTGGGCCATGGTACCTGCAACGGGAATGCCGTATTTCTTTCCGGCATAGGTGTTGCTTGTTACCCTGGTGCCTCCTATGAACGATGCACGTGATGCGATGTGGGCACCATCCTCACCCTGAGCCCTTCTGAGTCCAAACTCCATTATGGCACCCTTGCCCTTGGTGGCGTAGGTCATCCTGCATGCCTTTGTGGCGATGAGGGTCTGGAAGTTGAGCTGGTTGAGGATGAAGCTTTCGATGAGCTGGGCATCCATGAGTCTCGTCTCAACCCTTACGAGGGGCTCTCCGGGGAAGGCAGGAGTGCCTTCCTCGAAGGCATAGAGGTCTCCCGTGAAGCGGTAGGTGGAAAGATATTCGATGAAATCGGGGCTGAAGAGATTGAGACTTCTGAGGTACTCAATGTCCTCTTCAGAGAAAGAGAAGCCCTCAAGGGCATCGATCACCTCCTCAAGACCTGTAAAAACAGTGTAACCGCCCGCAAAGGGGTTGGTTCTGTAAAATACATCGAAGACTACCCTGGGGTTGTGCTTCTTCAGGAAATATCCCTGCATCATGGTCAGTTCGTAAAAGTCGGTGATCAATGCTGATTTCATGTTCTGTTAACCTCTTTTAGTTATTCTGTCGAAACCGCAGTAGGGTACGAGAATCTCAGGGATGGAGACGGAACCGTCCTCATTCTGATAGTTCTCGATGATTGCGACCATTGCCCTTGAGAGTGCGACGGCAGTTCCGTTGAGCATGTGGACGAACTTTATCTTGCCATCATCATCCCTATAGCGGATGTTGAGGCTTCTTGCCTGGTAATCGGTACAGTTCGAAGTACTTGTGACTTCACCGTATTCACCCTCGTCACCGCGACCGGGCATCCAGGCCTCGATGTCGAATTTGCGGTATGCGGGAGCACCGAGATCGCCTGTTGCGGTATCGACGACCCTGTATGCGAGTCCGAGACCGGAGAAAATCTCCTCCTCGATGGAGAGGATTTCCTTATGGAACTCATCACTTTCCTCTGGCAGGCAGTAGATGAACATCTCCAGCTTGCTGAACTGATGAACGCGGTAAAGACCCTTTGAGTACTGTCCGGCACCGCCTGCCTCCCTTCTGAAGCAGTGGGAGAGACCTGTCATCCTGATGGGAAGATCCTTCTTTTCGAGGATGGTGTTCTGATAGTAGCCGCCGAGGGTGATTTCGGCAGTCCCGACGAGACATGTGTCAGTTCCCTCAATGGTGTAGATGTTGGATTCAGCACCCCTGGGGTTGAAGCCGATGCCGTTGAGGATCTCTTCCTTGGCGATATCCGGTGTGATGAAGGGGGTGAAGCCGTGCTTCAGCACGATGTCCATCGCATAGCGCTCAAGAGCCATCTGGAGGATTACGGCCTGATTCTTGATGTAGTAGAACTTCTGTCCGGCAACCTTGGCACCGTTGTCGAAGTCAAGAATGTCGAGTGCTTCACCGAGTTCGACGTGGTCCTTGGCCCTGAAGGGGAACTTCTTGGGCTCGCCGTGGAACTTCACAGCCAGGGAATCCTTGTCTTCCTTGCCGATGGGTGCATCCTTATGGGCATAGTTGGGAATCGTGCGGACTTCAGCGCTGAACTTGCTGTCGATCTCATTGAAGGCAGCTTCCTTCTTTGCAACCTCTTCCTTGATGGCCTTTCCCTCAGCAATGAGGACGGCCCTCTCCTCCGGAGTGAGCTTTGCCTTCATCTTGGCCGCATTCTCGTTTCTCTTTGCCCTGAGATTCTCCAGGTCAAGCAGAAGCGCTGCCCTCTCATCCTGATCGCGGATGATGGCATCCAGATCCACATTCATGTAACGGTTGGCGATGTTAGCCTTTATCTCGTCATAGCGTGACTTAAGTTCCTTTACATCTATCATTATTATTTCTCCTTAGCTGCTTTTTCCAGCTCCTGACTTTTTTCACTTGCTCTTATCACGGCATTAATTACCGTGCTGTCGAAATTACCTTCGTAAAGGGCTTCCATGCCCTTTATCGTGGTTCCCTTTGCGGAACAGACCATCGTCATCAGCTCTGCGGGATTCTTCCCGCTGTCTTTGACGAGGGCAACCGCGCTTGAAAGCGTGTCAGTGACTATCTTAACGCTCTCAGGGTAGCTTATTCCCTGATCGGTGCCTCCGAGCGCAAGGGCGTGGATGAACTCAAACATATATGCGATTGCCGAACCAGAGATTCCGATGAATGCGGGAAAGAGGGCTTCGCTCAGGGGGAATGCGGAACCGAAGCTCTGGGCAATTGATACGGCTTCCTTCAGGAATTCGCCGTCACAGTCCGCATCCGCAGCGACAGCGGTTACGGCGGCCTTTGCCTTTGCGGCAATGTTGGGCATGAACCTCACGATGTCCTTTGTCCCGATTTCCCTCTTCAGAACTTCAAGTGGTACACCTGCCGCTATGGAGATGTATTTCCTGTCTGCCCGAAGGATGGGGTAGAGGGAAGGCAGTACCTGGGGCTTTACCGCGATCACGATGCACTCGGAGGCATCAAGGGCGGCTTCGATAGTGGAAGCTGCCTGTGCTCCGATGGAAGAGGCAAGAGATTTAGCCTTGTCCATATCAGTATCGAAGACTGTTACCTCATGAAAACCGGAAACCGCATGGGCTATTGCGCCACCCATGTTTCCGCAGCCTAAAAAAGATATCTTCATAAGCTTTCCTCCCAGCTGTGCCGGTGCAGACTTCCCGTAAGCGTGAACTCCCCGTCAAAGCCCCTCTGCCTGTAATACTCATAGGCCGCTATTGCGGCACTGTTGGAAAGATTGAGGGATCTGGTATCGTTCACCATCGGAATCCTGACACATCTGTTTTTATATCTCAAAAGGATTTCTTCTTCAATTCCCCGGCTTTCCTTTCCGAAAATGAGATAGGTGTCTCCCTCTTTTGGATAAGTCACGTCGGTGTAGGTCCTGAGGGCCTTTGTCGTGAAGAACCAGAGCTCATCCCTGCCATGGGCAGCAAGAAACTCCTCTGTGCTTTTCCATGTCTTTATCGTGACATCCTTCCAGTAATCGAGACCGGCATGCCTGACAGCCTTCTCACTGATGTCGAAGCCAAGCGGATACACCAGATCAAGGCATGTCCGGGTGGCGGCACATGTACGGGCAATATTTCCCGTGTTCTGCGGAATTTCCGGTTCAAAGAGCACGATGTGAAGCATGTGGACAATATACACTCTTTGAGGAAGTTATGTAAGCTGGAATGGCATGTCAAAACATGATATCATCTCTATCCATGACTGAAATGATAAAAGTTTTCCTGCTGGGAATAATTCAGGGCATCACGGAGTGGCTTCCCATCTCATCCACGGGACACATGCTGCTCTTCGATGAGCTCTTCCCGCTTAAGGCAAGTCCTGCATTCATGAGTGTCTTCATGGTCGTGATACAGCTCGGATCCATCCTTGCTGTGGTGGTCCTTTATTTTTCAAAGCTTTGGCCCTTCAGAAAGGACCGATCTGAGATGAAAAAGTCCTTTACCCTCTGGGGTAAAGTCCTCATCGCCTCAGTCCCTGCCGCGGTCGCCGGACTGTTGTTCGATGATCTCATCGATTCAAAGCTGTCCACCTGGCCCGTAATTGCCGCCGCACTCATAATCTACGGCGTGCTTTACATCGTGCTGGAGAAGAAGGTGAATTTCCGCATCCGCGTAAGGTCGCTGGAGGAAATAACTCCGCTGGATGCACTGAAGATAGGAGCCTTTCAGATGCTGGCCCTTATCCCGGGAACAAGCCGCTCGGGATCCACGATTCTGGGTGGGATAATCACAGGTGTTTCGAGGCCCGTCGTTGCCGAGTTCTCATTCTTCATGGCAATTCCCGTAATGGCCGGTGCATCCCTTCTGAGACTTGTCAAGTCCGGTCTGGACTTTACCATGACTGAGTGGGTTTATCTCGGCGCAGGTTCCGTGGTGGCCTTTGCCGTTTCCCTTGTCGTCATCAGGGCACTTGTCAGGTATGTGAGGGAGCATGACTTCTCAGTATTCGGAATCTACAGGATCATACTGGGTGTCGTGGTCGTGCTTTTCTTTTCTTTCAGATAAACCGGAAGACGCCCTTCCAATATTATTTCCCTTCTTTCTGAGCTCGAGTACGGTTTTCTCGAGCTTTCTCTGTCTTTCCCTGGAGGAAGAGAAGAGATCGGGCTGTTCCGGTTCGTCACCTCTGTATAACCCTGAAAGCCCAACGCCGAGCAGTCTTATGCCCTCGCCTGAGTATTTGCTTCTGAAGAGCTTTCTGACGTGGGAAAAGAGATCTGCAGAGGTGAGGACTGAGTCATCCGGAGTTATCTGCTGAGTGTAGGTCCTGAAGGAAGAATATCTTACTTTGATCTGGCACGTACGGCCCATGTATCCCTCATCCATGGAGCGGAACATCACTTCTTCCGAGAGCTCCAGCAGAAAGCTTTCCGCAGCCTCCGCAGTCATGAGATCGGGCCAGAAAGTCCTTTCCGCGGAAATGGAGTGAGTCTTTGACTCTCCGCTGTATATTCCGGGATCGATGCCCCTGCTGATCTTCCAGAGGTACTCTCCGGAAGAACGCCCGAAGGTGCGCATGAGATAATCTAGGGAACACGAGCGGATGTCTGCCGGTGTGAAGAGCCTGTGGGCAGTGAGGGCATCCAGAGTTGATTTCCCCACACCCCAGAGCTTCTTAAGCCCCACCGTATCGACGAACATCTCCTCAAGTCCCGGTCGTACCACTGTCAGTCCGTCGGGCTTCCTGTAGTCGGAGGCAAGCTTTGCTATGAAGCGGGAAGGTCCTACTCCGACGGAGCAGGTGAGTCCTGTCGCCTCATGTACCATCGCTTTAAGCTTCCTTGCACTTGTGGCACTGTCACCGTACAGCGTTCCCGTTCCGGTCATGTCGAGGTAAGCCTCATCTATCGAGGCCTGGATCATATCGGGTGCATAGGATCTCAGCACATCCATGACCCTCCGGCTCATCTCGCTGTAGCGCTTCATCCTGCCGCTCACGACGATTGCCCCGGGACAGAGGCGCAGTGCCTGACTCATGGGCATGGCGGAGTGAACACCGAACTTTCTGGCTTCATAGGAACAGGTGGAAACGACTGAGCGGGGACCCCTGTGACCAATTATGAGGGGCTTTCCCTTCAGCGATGGGTCATCGAGTATCTCGACAGCAGCAAAGAAGGCATCAAGATCCACATGGAAGAACAGAGGTTCACTCATATGACCTCAGAAGCAGATCATTCTTTCTCTTTCTGGAAAAGGCAGACCTGATGAGTATGGCGAAAAGTCTTTCAAACCCGATTTCCTCCGAAAGAGTGATGAAGTGGCTGGTTTCAGTCATTCCGGGAACGGTATTCACCTCATTGAAGAAGACATTCCCGTCGCTGTCCATCAGAAAGTCAGTTCTCATGTAGATTTCACCGCCAAGGGTCCTGAAGACCCTTGCGGAGTATTCCCTGAGAAGAGCTTTGGTTTCTTCCGGTATTTTCACCTCACAGGCCGGGATAACCCTGGTCAGGGAAGAAGAATACTTATCGTCATAACTCAGAAAGGATGCACCTTTTCCGATCTCGACGGGACCGAGGATCAGGCACTCGCCGCTCTCTGAGTCATGAAGTGCCAGAAGTTCCAGTTCCCTTGCATCCTCCACCAATGTCTGTATGATCGGAACGTCGTCATACTTTCTTATTTCTTCCGCTGCTTCATCTAGAAGAGCCTGTGTTGCGTTTTTTATGATATGAACTCCGACAGAGGAGCCCCCGGAGCATGGCTTCATAACGCAGTCGCTGCCGAGCCAGATGTCGGGTGATATGTACCTTTCAGTCCTGAGACAGGGAACGGAGCTTTTAACCATTTCGGTCTGTCTCAGCTTGTCCATTCCCGCGCTGCTTGCCGGAACTCCCTCACTGATATAGGGTTTTCCCAGAAGTTCCAGAAGGCCCTGCAGCTTCCCGTCCTCACCGGTGTTTCCGTGGACGAGAGGCAGGATGACGTCGTAATCAAGCCTTCTTCCTTCCACGAAAAAGCCCCTGGCAGGAAGAATTGACACTTCCTTTCCGTTATGGGTGAAAATGCCTTCCTTCGTGATGAATATCTCCGTCAGGCCGTATCCGAGCCCTCTCAGAATGGTGCTGATGTTCCGGGCACTTTTCACTGAGACCTCATGCTCGACGGAAACGCCTCCGTATATAATGAGTATCGTCATTGCGCATCCTTTATCGCACTCATGAGAGCCTCTTCCTCTGAGTAGGGGCGTGAATGAGTGGCGTATGAGATCGTGGCTTCATGGCCTTTTCCGAGCAGGAAGACGGTATCACCGGGAGCTGAGAGGGAAACAGCCAGCCTTATTGCCTTTTCCCTGGAGCTTTCAGTATGGATGTGTATCAGTCTTCTCTTCTTCTCATCCACGCCTTCGAGAATGTCAATGGCGATGTCCGTCTGATCCTCACCGCGGGGATCTTCCTCCGTGATGATCATGGTGTTGGACCAGAGGGATGCCTCATGACCAAGACCTGCCCTCTTGCTCCTGTCCCGCTCTCCGGCAGCACCGAAGAGAGTGATGAACCTTCCTTCAGGCACTATCCTTCTCATCTGGGAAAGCAGCCTGGAAAAGCTGTCCGGCGTATGGGCGAAATCGATGATGAAATTTCTGCCAAGGGCCCTGTAGGTCTGAAACCGTCCCTTGGGTGGCTTTATGCCATAAGATAATGAAAAGACGCTATCCAACGGTATTCCCGTTACCCGGGAGACTGCTTCTGCCGCCTCAGTGAAATTGAAGGCATTGTAAGCACCGAAGAGGGGAACGCTTCTTTTCTCCCCCCTGTATTCAAAATCTGTCTCTGTCAGTGTCCCGGAAGTGATTAAGGGTTTTTCAAGCACTATGAGACGGTGGCCCGCATTTGCCCTGAAATACTCAAGTGCCCGGTTGTCCTCATATATGATTACGGGTCCGTAGGTCTGGGATGCAAGGTTTGCCTTCGACATGAAATAGTTTTCGATAGTGGAGTGGAAATCAAGGTGCTCGCTTGAAACGGTGGTGCATACCGAAACGGAAAACCTTACACCCTTAAGACGTGAGAACTCACTGCTGAGTGCATGGGAAGTGCACTCCACAACCGCATATTCAAGTCCGTTCCTGACACAGGAAGAGAAAAACGAATGGAGGAAGAACGCTTCCGGCGTGCTCTGTCTGCTGGGGGAATCATGTTTACCGGTGCCGTCATCGATGCTGACAGTTGAAATGAGTCCGCAGCGCACTCCTAGGGCGTTCATAAGCTGATGTATCATCTCTGAGGTGGTGGTCTTTCCGTCGGTACCCGTCACTCCTATCAGCTTAAGAGCGTCAGAGGCGTTGGAGAAGAATGCCTTTGATGCTTCTGCATAGAGTTCCCTGACGGGTCTATTGACGATCAGATATGAAACACCATCATGTATGACCTGAGGCCGATGTGATGTGACGATCATGACGGCACCGCTTTTCACCGCATCCTCTATGAAGTTTTCACCCGATGTATGTATCCCGGGAAATGCAAAGAAGCAGGAGCCTGCCGTAACGTGTCTGGAGTCAAATTCGAGGGAAGTTATCTTTGCATCTCCTGAAGAGATGAACTCTCCTCCCAGGAGAGCGGAGA
>JALEVV010000049.1 GCA_022788185.1 Spirochaetales bacterium
GATATGATGCACCACCTGGCAATAAGCGATGCCTCCGGCAGGAGCGTTGCGGTGGAGTTTTTCGAAAATGAGGTGTACGTGACAGAAACTCCTGTGGTGACGAACTTCTATCTGGCTGAAGCATGCCCGCTTTACCTTACCGGTTCTGAGGAATCACATCTGCGCTATGAACTGCTTCAGCCCTACATCGGAGCTGACGATTACGCTCCTGCCCTTGAATGCGTAAGACAGGGCAATATGGAAGATGGTTTTGACATCACCCTCTGGTCCGTCATCTTCGACAGGGAGAAGCTTACATGCACCTATAATTTCCGTGAGAACTTTGATGAAAGCTGGAGCATTGACGTGTTATCATCCAGATAGAGGAGCGCAGTATGGCTGGTGTGATATGTTTTCATAAGCCCGAAGAAGCAAACGGCTGGTTAAGCAACTGGTACCTCTCTGATTTCACCTTCGACGGGGTTACCTACTCATCGATTGAGCAGTACATGATGCACAGAAAGGCATTGGTCTTCCATGATGCAGAAGCGGCCGCTGAGATACTCTCCATTTCCGATGTGGCCCGTATAAAGGAAATAGGGCGCGGTGTCATTAATTATGATGACAGGATCTGGAACGGGCTGAGGCAGATTACCGTCTATAACGGACTGCTTGAAAAGTTTTCCCAGAACAGGGAGCTTCTGGAAAAGCTCCTTCTTACCGGCTCATCACTTATTGCCGAGTGCTCCGTATCTGACAGGATCTGGGGCATCGGACTCTCCATGCATGATCCCCGGAGACTTAACATACACTCCTGGAACGGACAGAACCTGCTGGGCTTTGCCCTGATGGCAGTTAGGGAAAGACTGAGAAAATGAGCTACACGGCACGCATTCAGTACATCATAAGTTCCCTCATCAAGCGGGGAGGAGTGACCCTTGCCGAGATCGCTGATGAGTTTGAGATCTCGACACGGCAGGCATGCAGGGACATAGAGCAGCTTCGGGACCAGATGGGTGCCCCCATCGAATACAGCAGAGCCGAACGCAGGTACATCCTTACCCGGGACTGGTCAAGCTACACCAACCTGGATGACAACATGGTCATACTGGCTTCCTACTTTCGCTCCCTTATCGGACAGCTGCCCCTCTCTGAGACCGTGATCAGGGAGGTGGAGGAAACGTTCCTTTCCTCCCTTACCAGGAATGCCGCAGCCCTGATGGACAAGGTGATATACAGGGCTCCTTCGATAAGCTTCCCCAACTACAGCGTGTTCTCAGTGGTTACCGAAGCCCTTACCAAATCCCAGTGCATCAGGATAACGTATACTAACTTCAGCAAGGAAACCAGCGAGAGAACAGTGGAACCGCTGCGGCTGGTGAACTATGAGGCTTCCTGGTATATCATCGCCTTTGACCACAAAAGACAGCAGGTAAGGAAGTTCCATCTTTCAAGAATCAGGGAAGCAAAGCTCCTTCCTGATAAGAAGACCTTCAGTGACAGAGGCTTAAGCTTTGATGATTCCTTCGGCATCTTCACTACCGGCAAAAGGGAAGAGTACACGATAAGGTTCTCATCCCGGCTTACGGAGGATGTCTCAAGAATAGTCTGGCATAAGGAGCAGCGGATAGAACGCTTTGAGGACGGCTCCTTCCTGCTGCATGTTCCCGCATCAACTCCCTATGAACTCATCACACTGGTGCTAACCTATGCCCCATATGCCCGTCCCGTCTCCCCGGAAAGCTTTGTCGAGGAGTACAGAAAGAGGGTGGAGGAAATCAATGCGACACTCCATGATGATGAAGTAAACTGACATCTTCGTCGTGACACTCTTATGATCATTTCCTGAGGAAAGATTCAGAAAAAACTTATTTTCTTTTTTACTACGACATCATATGTCGTAGTGGCTGTCGTAAACTCCTCATATCAGCAGGAGGAAAAGCACATGAGTGAAATCACAAGAAGACCCGGAAGACGCATCGCGGCAGCGAAAAGAAGGCTGGCAAAGGAAATTCTTCAGGAGTACATCAACAGGGGAGATTTCTACAGTCTGCCTACAGACGTTCAGGAGGCTATCCTCCTGACCACTCCGGCACTTAAGGCACACAGGATCTCGTTCTTCAAGGAAATGAAGGAGGCTTACAATGCAGTATGTTGAGTTTTCTTCAAAGGACTGGGAGGAGGCCCTTCAGGAGGACAGGAGGGATTCGTGCATAGACATGCTGCTGTTCGCGCTTTCCGCGGCAGGCATCATATCCATCATTGTAATGATGGTTATCTGAACGGGAGGTTTCCATGAACGAAGTAAGAAGAAGACCGGGACGCAGGGCGGCTGCCGAAAAGCGGAAGGGAGCCCGCACCGTACTGCAGCATTTCATTGCAACGGAGGACTTTCAGCTCCTCCCCAGAGAGATTCAGCTCTCAATACTCACTCTCAATCCCAGTTTGAGAGAGCCTGACTGAGAATAACCGTTTATCATAATGCCATTCCAGATACATTCCTTTCTTCCTGTCAGATTGCTGGCAGGAAGATTTTCTTCTGTTTCAAAGAGTTACATATGTTAACCATTGCCCGCTTCATGCTTGACGTACTTGTCCAATATAGTTAATTTAAGGTACAGAGGTCAAAATGGACAAATACATATATCTCGATAACAATGCGACCACGCAGATGGCCGATGAGGTCAGAGAGATAATGCGCGAGAACGAATCCCTCTATGGCAATGCATCAAGCATGCACAGGGCCGGAAGGGATGCGGAGTGCGCCATAGAATGGGCCCGTGAGGAGGTTGCAAAGCTCATAGACGGCGAAAAGAGCGGTGTATACTTCACCTCAGGGGCATCGGAATCGAACAACACCATCTTCTCCACCTTCCGTGATATCATTGATGACGGATCAAAGAGAAACAGGATCATCACGACGACGATCGAGCACCCCTCGATTATCGAGGAAGTGAAGTACCTGAAGGGGAAGGGCTACAGAATCGATGAAGTCGGTGTTGACTGCTACGGCAAGGTTAAGCTGGATGAGCTTAAATCCATGCTCGGCGATGATGTTGCCCTCGTCTCGGTCATGTGGGCCAATAATGAGACGGGTACCATCCAGGACGTGAAGGAAGCAGCTGAGCTGGCACACTCCTGCGGAGCATACTTCCACAGTGATGCCACACAGGCTATCGGAAAGATTCCCGTGTCCGTAAAGGAATGCGGCATCGACTATCTTTCACTTTCGGCACACAAGTTCTACGGTCCCAAGGGTATCGGAGTGCTTTATGCCGCAGCGAAGGCTCCCCTTAAGCCCTTTGTCCACGGCGGACATCAGGAGGGCGGACTCAGGGCCGGAACTTACAATACTCTCAACATCATCGGGCTCGGTGAAGCGGCAAAGCTTGCCCGTGAAGGCCTGAAGGAAGAGTATGAAAAGCTCTATGCCCTAAGGGAAAAGCTCAGAAAGGGAATTCTGGAAAGAATCGATCATGTCATCATAAACGGACATCCCACCGATTTCCTTCCCGGAACACTCAATGCCTCCTTCCCCAATGCGGAGGGTGAATCAATCCTCCTTTACCTTGATATGGAAGGTATCGAGGTTTCCACAGGCAGTGCCTGTGCAACCGGTTCCCTGGAGCCGAGTTATGTGTTACTGGCATCAGGTCTTGATGTTGAGCTTGCCCATGGATCGATAAGATTCTCACTGGGCAGGTACAATACCGAATCTGATATAGACTATACGCTGGAAAAGCTTCCGGCGATCATCGAGAGGGTCAGAACGATGTCCACTCGAAAGGGATTTGATAAATGAGCAGCTTCATGTCACAGTGGGTATATACGGATACAGTCAAGGATCACTTCATGAACCCCAGGAATCTCTGGGATGAGAAGGAAGATTTCCAGGCTGATGGAATCGGAGAGGTGGGCTCCCTTGCCTGCGGCGACCAGATGAGGGTCGGCATCCAGGTTAAGGATGATAAGATCAGCGCACTGCGCTGGCTCACCTATGGATGTGCCTCCGCAATCGCATCCACCTCAATGATGAGTGAGCTTGCAGTGGGAATGTCACTGGAAGATGCCTACCACATCACTCCCAATATGATCACGGATGCCCTCGGCGGGCTTCCCGAGCATAAGTTCCACTGCTCGGTACTCGGCGACAAGGCTCTCAGGGCCGCAATCGACGACTACCTGGAGAAAAACGGCAGACCCAACCCCTACAAGGCAAACACGGCAAAAATCATCTGTGAGTGCAAGGGTGTCACCGATGTCCAGATCGAGGAGCTGGTAAAGAATGACAAGGTTAAGACCTTTGAGGAGCTTCAGGCCCTTACCGGTGCCTCCACTGCATGCGGAAAGTGCAGGGGCAGGATAAAGGAGCACCTCGAGGAGATGCTTCACATCTACGGGAAATAACAGATGCTCAGTGTCTACAAGGATGAGATCAGGGATGCAATGTACCCCAGGCGGGGTACTGTGGACAAAAGATTCAACATAGTCAATGTCATGCCCCCTGAACACTGGGATGCGGAAAGAATCAAAAAGCTGAGGAAGCAGCTTCAGCTTTCCCAGTCCCTTTTCGCAGAGACAATGGGTGTCAGCGTTCCGGCCGTGGTGGCCTGGGAAAACGGAAGGACCAATCCTTCCTCCCTGGCCTGCAGGCTGTTTGACATCCTGTCGCGCTATCCAGACATCCTGCTTGAAGCCAGGGTGGTCGAGATCAGGAAATGAGTTTACGAAGGGGAGTGCCTGATGCACTCTCCTTTTTTTGGGTTTAAGCAAACGCGCACTTTTGATATCATTGAACCATGAAAGTCATGATTTTGGGTGCGGGGGCAGTAGGTGCTCCGCTGTGTGCAAGGCTTAACGGCAGATGTGATCTCTCTCTCATCATGGACGATGGGAGACGGTCAAGGTATGACGGAATCATTCTCAACAGAGTCCGCTACGACATTCCTGTGGCGGAGTACGGTGATAAGGCAGATCTGATCATATTTGCGTGCAAGAACTTCGGTCTTCCCGGTGCGATTGCCGCTGCGGAAAGCCACGTGAAGGAGGGTACGGTCATCGTCTCACTCCTTAACGGTGTAGTCAGCGAGAGTCTGCTTAAGAAAGCCTTCCCCCAGGCCACTGTCCTCTATTCTTTCATTACCTCCCTTTCAAGCATAAGAGAGGGCAACAGGGTTGAGTGCTTCAGTGAGAACGGAGGTGTCATCTTCATCGGAAGCGGGGACAGATGCGACGATGAGGCCCTTTTCAAAGTGACTTCTCTCTTCGATAGGTGCTCTGTCACCTATAAGGTCCCGAAGGACATACGGCATGAAATCTGGTGGAAGTTCATGCTCAATACCGCATTCAATACGCTTTCAGCAATTCTTCAGACCACATACCGTCAGATGTATGACAATAATTCCCTCCTGGAGGTTGCCTCAATGGTCATGAAGGAAGTCCGTCTGGTTGCTGCCGCTGAAGGAGTCATCCTGACAGAGGAGGACAGCGCAAGGGCAGAGTCCACCATCACGGCACTCCATGATGACGGAAAGACCTCAATGCATCAGGATGTGGAAGCCGGGCGTGAAACGGAGAACCGGTGGTTTACCGGAACCGTGTCCGAGCTCGGGAAACGCCATGGTATCGGAACACCCGTTTCCGACCTGCTCTTCCTTTTGCTGGAGGCAAAGAGTCATGCGGAAAAATGAGAATGAAGCGCTTCTTTATGAAACGCTTTATGCACTGACGAAAAAGAATGAGGAAAAAGCCTTCATGCTCTATGGGATGGTCGCCCTGAAGTGTGATATTTCCAGAACGCTTCCCGAGATAATTTATCCCGTGGGTGAGGTGACCGGGTTTTCTTCCTTTGAGCTCAGTGAGACATATTACAGGATAAGAAACGCCTTCTCCTCATACAGATTCGAGATGACGATTCTCAAGGAGGGCGATCCTTCCTGGCCGTCGTCCCTGAGAAATACCGGAGTGCATTTCCTTTATATGGTTGGACGCACGGAACTGCTTGCAAAGGCAAAGGTTGCAGTCCGCGGCTTCCGCGTGCCCACAGAGGAAGGAAAGAATGCCGCGATCATGGCAATGAGGGATGTGAAGGATGCGGACGGTGCCGTCATCACGACAGCTGACACCGGCCTTGATCACTATGCCGCGGCCTATGCCCTGTCCGAGGGTATTCCCCTGATAATTGTGCTCTCATCACCGCTTCACATGGCGGTGCCTGAGGCTGCCAAAGAGCTGCTTGTATCAGCCGCCAACGGAAATGGCCTGCTCGTATCCCAGTTCCCGCCCCACATGAGGGCTGAAAAGTGGTTTGCAGTCCCCCGTAACAGACTGCTTCTGTACCTGGCCGACCACTTCGTGCTTGCAGAGGAGAAGGACGGCGGACCGTTGTTTGCCCAGGCTGAGACTTTCCTTTCTGAGAAGGGGAGGGTAATGCTCTATGATTCCATATTAAGCAATCCTGCATACACTTATGCCAGGAAGCTCTCCGAAACGGAGGGCACCGTTATCCTGAGACGAAAGGGAGACCTCAGGAAAATACTTGTCCCGCAGAAGAAGTCCTCCAGACGGAGGAAGGATGATGACCAGCCGGGACTCTTTGATCTATGAAATACGAATACATTGATGACGATGAAAAGCTCCATGGATTTCTGGAGCACATTAAGACTCTCGGTTCCATCGCGGTGGACTTTGAGGGGGAGTTTAACCTTCACATTTATGGTGAGCACCTGTGCCTGATCCAGATATTTGACGGCAGTGTCTACTACATTATCGATCCGAGAAGCCGGAAACTGAGCAGGAATGCCCTGCTGGAGTTCTTTGCCTCGGATGTGGAGAAGGTGTGGTTCGATGCCCAGAGCGACAATGCCCTGGTCTTCAAGAGTTATGGCGTGACCATTAACTCGATCTATGACGTCAGGGCGCTGGCAAAGGCCCTGGGCTTTATGGGAAACCTCATTGCCCTGGAGCAGGAATATCTCGGAGTAAAGCCTGAGATCGGGGACAAGAAGCGCCTTCAGCAGACCAACTGGCTGAAGCGTCCGCTTTCAGATGAACAGCTTTCCTATGCCCTTTCAGATGTTACATACCTCCATGAGCTTAAGAAGGTGCTCTGGGAAAAGGTAGTGGAAAACGGCGTGGAAAAGGATGCACTCTACCAGCTTAAGGCTGCCTCAGCCAAGCCAAAACAGACGGCACCCTGGACAAAGCTCTGCTCACCCCGCGATCTCTCCCGGGAGCAGAAGGCGGCGCTGAAGGAGTACTTCATCGCCCGTGACTGCATAGCCAGACGCTTCAACGTTCCGGCCTTTCACGTCCTGGACAAGCATAAGATCATAGCACTGGCAAAGGCATGCCCCAAAACCCTCAGCGAGGTCTATGCAATCATTGAACCGGTACCGCCCAGATTCGCATCCTGCCTTAAGGAAACAATGAAGACGGCCTTTGACCGTCTCCATGGTGAGTGAATCACTTTCTGTAAGCTGTTTTTTCCAGCGGAAGGGAAGTGCGGAAGATTCCGTCCCTCCTGTAGTAGGCATGAGCCACCGCAGGGGCTGTCGGGATCGTGCACAACTCACCGATTCCCTTGGCGCCGTAGGCTGCGGGACCGTACTCGGGACCATGCACCGTTATTACCTTTATCTGAGGTACGTCCGTTGCCCTGATCAGGCCGAGGGTTCCGTACTTTGACTTCACATAACCGTTTTCCGTGATGAAGTTCTCCGTCAGTGCATATCCCAGTCCCATAACGACTCCGCCCTCGATCTGGCCTTCGGCTGAGAGCTGGTTGATTATGCGGCCTGAGTCGCATACCGCAACCACCTCCCTGACCCTGCCATTCTCATCCAGGTCGACAAGCTGTGCCGAGTAGCTGTATGCCAGATGAGATACCGGATGGGGCTTGGTGCTCGTTATCGGGTCGGTTTCATAGGAAAATTCACCGAAGAATTCCATTCCTTCCAGTTCGGAAAGAGTGTGGTCCTTAAGGGCTTCAGAGAGCTTTTCGGCGGCTCTCCTGGTGGCTTCACCCGTGAATGCGGTCTGCCTTGAGGCAGTGGAGGTTCCGCTGTTGGGAGTGCGGAAGGTATCCGGACTCTCAACCGTCAGGCTTTCGGGGGAAAGTCCCGTGGTCTCGGCCGTGATCTGCAGCACTACCGTTGCCAGTCCCTGTCCCATGCATGCGGCGGAGGTCCTGATGTGAACGATTCCCTTTTCCACCGAAAGGATACAGCGTCCTGTATCGGGAACGCCGACACCGACACCGCTGTTTTTAAGGGCACATGCTATTCCCGCCTTTGGGTACTTCTCGTAGTAGGGCCTCAGGGCGTCGAGACACTCCTTTATTGCGGTGTCGCCGGAAGCCATCTGGCCGTTCGGCATGACGTCTCCTGGGAGAAGCGCGTTCTGATACCTGAATTCAAAGGGGTCCATGCCTACCTTTTCGGCAAGTATGTTTATGGCACTTTCCGTTGCAAAGCATGACTGGGTCACGCCGAAGCCCCTGAAGGCTCCGGAAGGAACGTTGTTCGTGTAAAGCGCGATTCCGGTGATGTCAATGTTCTGATAGTCATAGGGACCGGCGGCATGGGTACATGCCCTCTGAAGCACGGGACCGCCGAGGGAAGCATATGCGCCCGTGTCCGCAAGAATCGTGCATTCAAGGCCTGTAAGGAAACCCTTTTCATCACAGCCGAGGGTGAGCTCCATCTCCATCGGGTGACGCTTCGGGTGGATCATTATGCTCTCAGCCCTGGAGAGCTTTACCTTGACGGGACGGTGGGTTATGTAAGCTGCCAGTGCCGCATGGTGCTGGACAGACATGTCTTCCTTACCGCCGAAGCCGCCTCCGACCAGCTGACTGATGCAGTGTACCTTCTCTTCCGGGAGGTTGAGGATATGGGTTACCTCATGGAGCTCGTCATAGACGCTCTGCCCCCCTGTGTAGAGGGTGACGGTTCCGTCGCTGTAAGTCGCAACCGCAGTTTCCGGCTCCATGAATGCATGCTCGGTATGTGGTGTGGAAAAGGTGCAGTGGACTGTGTGGGCACTGTTTTCAAGGGCTTTTCTAGCATCACCCCTGACGATGTGCTCGCTTCTCATCACATTGGATTCGCCCTCATGGACCCTTATTTCATCCTTAAGTGCCGTATGGACGTCATAAACCCCTTCAAGCACGTCATATGTGATCTTAACTTTTGCACAGAGCTCATCGAGATCTGCCCTGTTTTCGGCAACCACGAGACAGATGGCATCACCGACGTAGTGGGTGAGTTCGCCGGTGGCAATCAGTACGGGCCAGTCCTTCTTAAGGTGTCCGTGTCTGTTGTTGGGAACATCCTCCGCCGTGATCACCCTCACGCACCTCGGATCCTTTTCAGCTTCGCTCTTGTCGATGGAAAGGACCCTGGCCCTGGGATATGCGGCCCTTATGGCCTTTGCATGGCACATTCCCTTCAGCGTGATGTCATCGGTGTAGATTCCTTCTCCCAGTGTTTTTGCCACGGCATCGACGCGGGCAAATGAGGAACCGAGGGAAGCATCCCCGCTCTCGAATACGACTTCCCGGCCTGTCCTGAAGTAGTCGGCTGCCATGAGGATCGCATCCTCTATCTTCACATATCCGGTACAGCGGCAGATGTTGCCCCTGATGGCCTTCTTCACTTCTTCCCTGGTGGGAGTGGTATTGACATCGAGAAGGGCCTTCGCGCTCATTACCATGCCCGGAATGCAGAAGCCGCATTGCACTGCTCCGCACGCTGCAAAGCAGTAGGAATAGACCAGGCGTTCACGCTGACTGAGTCCCTCAATCGTCGTAATCTTCTTTCCCTGAAGCCGTGAGAGGGTGAAGACACACGCCCTTGTGGCTTTCCCGTCCACAATTACGGTACACGCTCCGCAGGCACCCTCGGAGCATCCGTCCTTGGTGCCGGTGAGATGAAGATCATCCCTTAAAAAAGAAAGAAGCTTTTTGTCGCTCTCCGATGAATATTCCTTTCCGTTTACTGAAAGAATGAACACAGTGCAGGCCCGCCTTTTTAGTCATTTTTTTATGAAAATGCATGGCCGCTTAGCTTCTGTTGCGTCTTAACAGCGGTCTGTGATGCCGATGCATCTTTATTATCATTGTTCGTGATTGAGTTTGTCAAACTTTTTATCATTTAAATAGCAGTTACGCATGAAATCAAAGCTTTTCCACCGTGCTGAAAGGAAACTGTTGATTTATGTATTATATTATTCCATAATACAGTCATGAAGTATGAAGATCTGCCTGAATTCGCAAGACCTTACAAGAAAAAAGGGTAT